>JBAQER010000215.1:0-3346 GCA_049286845.1 Bradyrhizobium sp. | reverse complement strand
GGCTATCCGGCAACGAACCGACCGACGCGTCGGCGTCGACCCAGGCCTGCGGCCTGACCTTGTCGCCGGGCGCGAACTTCTGGAACCCATCGACCACCACGCGGTCGCCGTCCTTCAACCCGCCGCTCACCAGCCACAGGCCGTCCTGCACCGCGCCGGTAACGACGGTTTGCGTCGCGACGCGGCCATCATCCTTGACCACGAAGACCTGGCTGTAGCCACCGGCGTCGCGCTGGATCGCCTGCTGCGGGACTGCGATGGCGTCGGTGTCGATACCCTGCTCGATCAGCACGCGAACATACATGCCCGGCAGCAGTTCGCGCTTCGGATTCGGAAACTGGCCGCGCAACGTCACCTGCCCGGTATAAGCGTCGACCTTGGATTCCGAGAATAGCAGCTTGCCCGACAGCGGATACAACGTTCCGTCGTCGAGCACGAGGCGGACCCGGGCCGCGTCGGGCGATATCCGGTCTAGTTCGCCCTTGTCGAACGCGCGCCGCAACTTGTTCATCTCGGACACCGACTGGGTGAAGTCGGCATAAATCGGATCGAGTTGCTGGATCGTGGCGAGATTGGTTGTCTCGTTCTGGACCACGAGCGCGCCTTCGCTGATCAGCGCGGCGCCGACGATGCCGTCGATCGGCGCGCGAATGGTCGCATAATCGAGATTCAGCCGGGCACGCGCAACGTCAGCTTTGCGGCTGCCTATCTCGGCCTCCGCCTGACGCATGGCGCCGATCGCCTTTTCATTCTCCGCTTCCGACACCGCCTTCTGACCATACAGCGTCGCGATCCGCTGTGCGTGCTGCGCAGCCAGATCGAATGCCGCCGTCGCCTTGGCCAGCGCGGCTTCGCTCGCCTGCAACTCGACCTCGAACGGCTTTGGATCAATCCGGTAGAGCGGGTCGCCGGCCTTGACCTCGGTTCCCTGCTGGAACATGCGCTCAACCACGATGCCCGATACCCGCGTACGTACATCGGCAACGCGGGTCGGAGCGATGCGGCCCGGCAGTTCGCGCACTATGGCGCGGGGCTGCGGTCTTACCGTGATGACGCCAACTTCCGGCGTAACTTTCGTTGCCGCCATCGCCGCGGTCGGTTCGTCGCAGCCGGCAAGGGCGGGCGCGAGGCCAGCCAGCAACAGTGCCGCACAAGCCAGTCGTCCGTGATTGATTGTCATGGAAGATTAGACCCAGTTGAAGCTTAAACCCGAATTCCTTTGGATGTTGCCCAAGCTCCGCCCCGGCCGCGCAAGCATGCTCCCGCGGCTCTCGAATTCGAATCTGAGCAATCCCGATAACTGACAGGTTAAAAGAGATTGGTTGCAACGCAACATGTTTCCGGGCGGCGTGATGTCACACGGCGCCAGACCGTTGAATAAACAAAACTATTTTGGAGTCACCCGATCGTGAATCCACGTGATCGAGAGAACTGGAAAATGTTCGCGCAGAGTTGATCACAGAGTGTGCGGACGTCTGCTCGGCGAGGCAGCATTCAGCAAGATTGTTAGGCGGTTCCATCGCGCGATTCCGGCGCATCGCCGGTCTGACGACAAGCTACACTGCCTTTATCCGGTAATGGCTGACGCTCCATTCGCTGCCGTCGGCGTAACCGAACAACCCTGCGGTGGCGAGGAAGAAGCAGCGCCAGCGCCGCATCCATCGCGCCGTGTCGTTGCCGTAGAGCCTCGAGATACAAAACGGCCATGCGAAATCCCCGATATCGGCGCCGGATATCGAACATCCGTCAAATACCTGCTGACCCAAGGCCCGGTTTCAGCCCCGATTCCCCCGACCACCCAAAATCGGGGCTTATCCGAGCTTTTTTCTCCGTCCCGCTGTGCCATATTGGTCCCCGAAAAGCGGTTCCTCGCAACGGATGACACCGACAAATGCCCTCTGCCCGCTCCTCGATGGAGATCGAACTGAACAAATTGTCCTCGCCCCGGATCTTCCTGGTGCGGATGCTGGTGTTCGTGGTGCTGTGTGCGCTGCTGCTGGTCGTGCTCTACAAGCAGATCATCGTCGCGTTCTTCGCCAATCCCGGCCTCAATGCCCTGATCGGCGCGGTGCTCCTGATCGGCATCATCCTGTCGTTCCGGCAGGTGATCCGGCTCTATCCGGAGGTCGCCTGGGTCAACAGTTTCCGCATTGCCGATCCCGGCCTTGCGGTCGAGCGGCACCCCACGCTGCTGGCGCCGATGGCGGCGATCCTCGGCGGCGAGCGCTCCGGGCGGATGACTATCTCGCAGCAGACCATGCGGCATCTGCTGGATTCGATCGCCACCCGGCTCGACGAGGCGCGCGACATCTCCCGCTACATGACCGGCCTGTTGGTGTTCCTCGGGCTGCTCGGCACCTTCTGGGGCCTGATCGAGACCGTCGGTTCGGTCGGCAAGGTGATCGACGGCCTCAAGGTCGGCGGCGACGCTGGCGCCTTGTTCGACACCTTGAAAGAAGGACTGGCTGCGCCGCTCGGCGGCATGGGCATCTCGTTTTCGTCGTCGCTGTTCGGACTGGCCGGTTCGCTGATCCTGGGCTTTCTCGATTTGCAGTCGAGCCAGGCGCAGAACCGCTTCTATACCGACCTCGAAGACTGGCTGGCCTCCACGGTGCGCGAATATACCCGCGACGGCGCCGGTGGCCCGAGCGGCGAACTGCAGGCCGCGGTCGAACGCCTGCGCCTGACCCTCGAAGAGGGCGGCGCCAGCCGCGGCACCACGGCGGCGATGGCCAACCTCGCTGAAGCCATCCAGGGCCTGGTCACCCATATGCGGACCGAGCAGCAGATGATCCGCGAATGGGCCGATGGCCAGGGCGAACAGAACCGCGAGATCAAGAAACTGCTCGAGCGGATCGCGCGCCAGCCCGAGAAGAGCTAACCGGAGAAATCGATGGCTCTCGCCCCTTCCCGCCGCAACGAAACCGGATTCAACTACTGGCCGGGCTTCGTCGACGCGCTGTCGACGCTGGTGCTCTCGATCGTGTTCCTGCTGTCGGTGTTCCTGGTGGTGCAGTTCTTCCTGTCGCAGGAGGTGACCGGCAAGGACAAGGCGCTGGAGCAGCTCAACGCGAAGCTGGCGCAGCTCAACGACCTGTTGTCGCTGGAAAAACTCGGCAAGCTCAATCTCGACGACCAGCTGTCTCAGCTGCGCGCGGGGCTGGCCTCGGCGGAAGCCGAACGCGACCGCGTCAAGGGCCTCTATGAAGGCCTGGCCGGCGCCGGCAGCGACGCGCAGGGACGCGCCGGCGAACTCAACAAGGCGCTGGATTCCGAAAAGCAGGTATCGTCGCGGGCGCTGGCGCAGATCGAGGTCTTGAACCAGCAGATCAGCGCGCTGCGGCGC
>JBAQER010000214.1:0-14691 GCA_049286845.1 Bradyrhizobium sp. | reverse complement strand
GCATCGGCGACGTCGCCGGCAAGTATTACGTGCCCAAGATGGGACCGTTCGTGATCTACACCATCATGATCGTGATCCTGATCTGGCGTCCGAACGGCCTGTTCGGCCGCACGGCTGCGCGATGATGCCGACATGACCGCGCAAGCCGACGTTGGATATCATGCCAGGCAGCACGCGCGCTGGCGCCTGAGCGAGGTGGCGTTCTGGATTCTCGCGCTGGCCAGCGCCTTCCTGTTTCCGTCGCGCTATCTGATCATGACCGACATCCTGCGGCTGGCGCTGTTTACGCTGTCGCTCGATCTGATCCTCGGCTACGCCGGCATCGTTTCGCTCGGCCACGCCGCGTTCTTCGGCGTCGGCGCCTATTCCGCCGGGCTGCTGGCGCTGCACGGCATCATCACCGAGCCCGTGGTCGCGCTGGTTGCCGCCGGCCTCGTCGCCACCGTGGTCGGCTTCCTCACCAGCTTCCTCGTGATCAGGGGCGTCGACCTGACCCGCCTGATGGTGACGCTGGGGATCGCGCTGTTGCTGGAAGCGCTGGCGGAGCGCTTCTCCAACATCACCGGCGGCACCGATGGGCTGCAGGGCATCGAGATGCAGCCGATCCTCGGCCTGTTCGCGTTCGACATGTTCGGCAAGGTCGGCTTCTTCTACAGCCTTGCGGTTTTGTTCATCCTGTTCCTGCTGGCGCGCCGCGTCGTGCATTCGCCGTTCGGGCTGTCGCTGCGCGCGATCAAGAACAATCCGCTGCGGGCGGCCGCGATCGGCATCCCCGTCAACCGCCGCCTGATCGCGGTCTATACGCTGTCGGCGTTCTATGCCGGGATCGCCGGCGCGCTGTTCACCCAGACCACCGCGCTGGCTTCGCTCGACGTGTTCGCGTTCGAGCGCTCCGCCGACCTGATGCTGGTGCTGGTGATCGGCGGCACCGGCTATCTCTACGGCGGTCTGATCGGCGCCGTGGTGTTCAAGATGCTGCAGGAAGTATTCTCGACCCTGAC
Organism: Bradyrhizobium sp.; assembly: GCA_049286845.1. Lineage (GTDB taxonomy): Bacteria > Pseudomonadota > Alphaproteobacteria > Rhizobiales > Xanthobacteraceae > Bradyrhizobium. The sequence continues at coordinate 13,690 of JBAQER010000214.1, read as the reverse complement.
GCCGCAATACTGGCAGTTCTGGATCGGTCTCGTGCTGGTGGTGATCGTGCTGGTCGGCCGGGCGCGCATGCACCGCTGGGCACTGTGGCTGCCGAACCTGGTGATCCGGCAATTCGCCGGCCGCAAGGCCGTCGTTGCCGTTCCCGAAAGCGACGCGTCATGACCATTGCGCTGGAAACCAGAGGGCTGGAAAAGCAGTTCGGCGCGCTCCGCGTCACCCGCGAGTTGTCGCTCAAGGTCGAACAGGGCGCCCGCCACGCGCTGATCGGCCCCAACGGCGCCGGCAAGACCACCGTGATCAACCTTTTGACCGGGGTGCTCAAGCCCGATGCCGGCCGCATCCTGCTCGAAGGCAACGACATCACCGATTTGCCGGTGCATGCCCGCGTGCTGCGCGGGTTGTCGCGCACCTTCCAGATCAACCAGCTCTATGCCGATCTGACGCCGCTCGAGACCATCGGTCTCGCGGTTTCGGAACGGCTCGGCCGCGGCGGCGACTGGTGGCGCCGGATGGGCACCCGCGACGACGTCAATGCCGAGATCGCGGAAACTCTGGCGCGGTTCCGGCTGCTCGACGTGATGAACGACCTGACGGCGACCCTGCCGTATGGCAAGCAGCGCCTGCTGGAGATCGCGGTCGCGATCGCCGCCAAGCCGCGGGTGTTGCTGCTCGACGAGCCCGCCGCCGGCGTTCCCGCAAGTGAGCGGCAGGATATTCTCGCCGCCGTCGCAGCGCTGCCGCGCGACGTCACCGTGCTCCTGATCGAGCACGACATGGATCTGGTGTTCTCGTTCGCCGACCGCATTTCGGTGCTGGTCAGCGGCGGGATGCTGGTGGAAGGCCCGCCGGACCAGGTGGCGCGCGACCCCGCGGTCAAGGCGGTCTATCTCGGCGAGGCGACCGATGCCTGATCTGCTCGCCATCGAAGGCCTGCGCGCCGGCTACGGCGAAGCCGTGGTGCTGCCCGATATGTCGCTGCGGCTCGAGGAAGGCCAGGCGTTGGCGCTATTAGGGCGCAACGGCACCGGCAAGACCACGCTGATCAATTCGATTGTCGGGGTCACCCGCCGTTTCGGTGGCACCATTGCGCTGGGCGGGGTGGACATCACCGGGATGCGGCCGGACCAGCGGGCCCGGGCGGGCATCGGCTGGGTGCCGCAGGAGCGCAATATCTTCCGGTCGCTCACGGTGGAAGAGAACATGACCGCGGTGGCGCAGCCGGGCCCGTGGACGGTCGCCAAGGTCTACGAGATGTTTCCGCGGCTGAAGGAGCGCCGCAACAATTTCGGTAACGAGCTCTCCGGCGGCGAGCAGCAGATGCTGGCGATCGGACGTGCGCTGACCCTCAATCCGAAGGTGCTGCTGCTGGACGAGCCGACCGAGGGCCTGGCGCCGATCATCGTCGAGGAGCTGTTGAAGGCGCTCGGCACCATCACCCGCGCTGGCGGCATTTGCTCCATTATTGTCGAGCAGCACGCGCAAAAGATTCTAGGGCTTGCCGACCGCGTTGTGATATTGGAGCGCGGCACGATCGTCCATGATGCGGCAAGCAGCACGCTGAAGGCCGATCCTGCGGTACTGGAACGCTTTCTCGGCGTCTCTGGCGCCGCCGCACACTAGTTCGTTCCTGACCGTTTCCGTCACGCGAGCCGGCATCCAATGCGCTTGAAAACGCTTAAAATTTTCGGGAGTTGAGACCATGCAGCGAACCAAAGCCCCTTTCCGCGCCGACGAGGTCGGCAGTCTGTTGCGGCCGCCGCGCATCAAGGAGGCGCGCGCCAGACTGGAGAAGGGCGAGATCTCGGCCGACGACCTGCGCAAGGCCGAGGACATGGAAATCGAAAAGGTCGTGCACAAGCAGGCCTCGATCGGCTTGAAGCTCGCGACCGACGGCGAATTCCGCCGCTCCTGGTGGCATTTCGACTTTCTCGCCAAGCTCACCGGTTGCGAACTCTTTCACCCCGAGACGGGCATCCAGTTCGCGGGCGTCGAGACCCGGCATGACGCGGTGCGGGTGATCGGCAAGCTCGACTTCCCGGACAATCATCCGATGCTGGACCACTTTCGCTTCCTGAAGAAGCAGTGCGATACCGCGCATGTGACGGCGAAGATGACGATCCCGTCGCCGGCGGTGCTGCACTTCCGCGGCGGCCGCAGGGCGATCTCCAAAGACGTGTACCCGGATCTCGATCCGTTCTTCGAGGATCTCGGCAAGACCTACCGCAAGGCGGTCAAGGCGTTCTACGATGCCGGCTGCCGCTACCTCCAGTTCGACGACACGGTCTGGGCCTATCTCTGCTCGCAGGATGAATTGCGCAAGGCCCGCGAGCGCGGCGACAATCCCGACGGCCTGCAGGAGATCTACGCCCGCATCATCAACTATGCGATCGCAGAGCGGCCGGCCGACATGACCATCACCACCCATGTCTGCCGCGGCAATTTCCGCTCGACCTGGATTTCGTCCGGCGGTTACGAGCCGGTGGCGGAGACCATGCTGGCCGGCACCAACTACGACGGCTACTTCCTCGAATACGACTCCGAGCGCGCCGGCGGCTTTGAGCCGCTGCGCTATCTGCCGAAAGGCAACAAGATCGTGGTGGTCGGCGTCATCACTTCGAAATCGGGCGAACTGGAAAAGAAGGATGACATCAAGCGGCGGCTGGAAGAGGCGAGCAAGTTCGTCCCGCTCGATCAGCTCGCGGTATCGCCGCAATGCGGCTTCGCCTCGACCGAAGAGGGCAACCTCCTCACCGAGGAAGAGCAGTGGGCGAAACTGAAGCTCGCGGTCGATGTCGCAAACGAGGTGTGGGGCAAGTAGCTTCGCGCTCGCCCGGCCCGGGCAGGAACCGGGCATGCCGCGGAGCCGGCATGCCCGAACGGGTGAAGTCAAACGGCCTTGAGCTTGCGATAGGCGAACCAGACCATCTTCAGGAGCAGCCAGCCGTCGCGAAAGCGCGAGATCTGGGTTTCGCCGAAGGTGCGCGCCTTGTAGTGGATGGGCGTTTCGACAATCTTCAGGTTCTGCTTGGCGGCGCCGAAAATCAGGTCGAAATCGCCGAACGGATCGAAGTTGCCGAAATAGCCGCGCTCCCGCGCCAGCACCTCGTAGTCCTTGCGCAGCAGCACCTTGGTTCCGCACAGCGTATCGGTCAGGCGGGTATTGACGAGATAGCTGAACAGGTAGGCGAAGCAGCGGTTGGCGATGAAGTTCAGCGGCCGCATCGCCTCGTTTTCCATCGGGTAGACCAGCCGGGTGCCGTTGACGAATTCGGCTTTGCCGCTCTCGATCACCGCGTGGTATTTTGGCAGCGCTTCCGGCGGCATCGTCAGGTCGGCGTCCAGGATCATCAGCACGTCGCCGGTCGCGGCGGCAAAACCCTTGCGAACGGCGTCGCCCTTGCCCTTGCCGTCCTGCTTCAGCACCTTGATGTCCCAGCTGTCCCTGTAGGCGTCGCGGACGCGCTCGCACTCCTCGAACGTGCCGTCGCTGGAGTTTCCTTCGACGAAGAGGATTTCCTGGGCGGAGCCGAATTTCGGCATGCGCCGGATCGCGTTTTCGATGTTGCCCCTCTCGTTGCGGCAGGGAATGAGAATGCTGGCGGAGAATTTCCGGTCCGGAAACGACCGGACCGGCCGCCCGACCAGATAGGTTCGCAGGCACAACTGCCGGATGCCCGGCAACGGCGCGATGAAGCGGTTGATGAACGGGCCGAGCCCGAGCCAGCGCCGCGGCAGCAATTGCCGCTGCTCCTGGCTGATCACCTCGAAATCGGCGAGGTCCATCAGGTTCGTGAAGTCGGCGGTGGAGATGTAGTTGATCTTGGGCTGCTTGCTGCGCAGGCCCATCGCCTCCGCGAGTTTCAGGACCGGCTCCCACAAATGGGAGTAATAGGCGATGATGATGCGCGTCGACGGCGAGCACAAATTCTGTACCAGCCGTAACGTACCGTCGATGTCCTCAAACAGGCCGATGGTATCGGCCATCACGATGTATTCGAACGGGCCTTCGATCGCGGCCAGCGTCGCCGGATCTTCGAAGTCGCCGTGGACGAAATTCAAGCCCGAATGCAGCGCGCGCGCCTTCTCGATGGCCTTGGCGCTGAAATCGATGCCTACGCCATAGGACGGCTCGAGCGCGGCCAGCAAATCTCCCCGGCTGCAGCCGAGTTCCAGTACCCGCTTTCCCGGTGGAATCAGGAACCGCATGAACTTGCGGTCGTCGTCGTGATAAGCGGCGTTGAATTCGCGCCAGCGATCCAGCTCCTCGCTGTTGGTCTCGAAGTGGTCGAGCAGGTCGCGCTTGCGCTGACTGGAAAGTTCGACTGAAGCCGTGGGGACGGATCGTGCGGGATTCATGACGGCCTCGGATGGAGTCAAAGTCTGGGGCTCTTGATCAGGGAAGGCGATCGGACAAGCCGCCGCGTTTCGCAAAAAACGCGGCCGCTTTCAATCGATGTCCTGCGTTTTAGACTGAACCGGTACCAAACTGTACCGGAATTGGTCCCGCGGGGCCCAAAATCTGGCCGAAACGGCGCCGCCGGCCAAGCTTCGCTACTTCTCCGCCAGATAGACCTCGCCGAGCAGGGAGGAATTCGACCACGGTACCTGCCTGGCCTTGGTCGCGGCGACGACCTCGGCGCGGACGCGCGTCAGCATCTGCTGCACCTCGAGCCCTGATGTGCCGATGTGGCGCGACAGCGCCGCCGAGAACGGGCTGTTGGCGCCTTCGCCGTCGAGCGCGACCTGGCCCGGGGCGGTCGCGAACGCGATCAGCGTTCCCGCGCCCAGCGTTGCGCCGGCACCGAGCGCAGCCGGCGCCGCCAGTCCCGATCCGGCTTCGATGGCGCGGTTGGATCCCGCAGAGGCAACCTGCGGCTCAAGCGGATTGTTGCGGCAGGCGTCCAGGATCAGGATGTTGGTGCGGACCTGGTCGTCGAGGCCGGCGAGAATCGTATCCATGTCGATCATGGCGTCCGTCATGCTGGTGCCGGCCCGCAGGCTGACATCGACCGGCACGAGGTAATTGCGGCCGTCGATCTGGACGCCATGGCCGGCGTAGTAGACGACGGCGACCTGCGCGCGCGCCGCCTCGCGCAGGAAATCGCGGGTCGTCTTCTGCATCGCCGCGCGGTCGAGATCGATGCCTTCGGAGACGGTGAAGCCGATTTCGCGCAGGCTCTTCGCGACCGAACGCGCATCGTTGGGCGGATTGGGCAGTGCCTTGACGTGAGCATAGGCGCCGTTGCCGATCACCAGCGCGACGCGCCGGCCGGCGAATCCAGCTCCGGCCGCTGCCGGCGCCGCCGCCTTCGGTTCGGTTGCGGAGGGTGTCCCCGGCGCTGCGCGCGGCGCAGGCAGGGCGGGCGCGACCGGGTCCGACAGCAGCGAGAGGCGGACCTTCGCGGTGGCCTGATTGGCCTTGCTGCCGGCATCGACGGCGACACCTTCCAGCGTTACCTTGAAGTCTTCCCGGGCGTGCTCATAGTCGCCCTTCGCCTCATAGGCGAGGCCGCGCTGGACATAGGCCGATATCAGCACGCTGCCCGGCGGCGTCATGATGTTGACCGGCGCCTTTGCCTTGGCGAGCCGGATCGCCTCGGTGCCGTCGGCGATGGCGCGGTCGAAGTCGCCTTTGGCGCGCCAGATCACGGTGCGGTTGTTGAGCGGGGAGGGCAGCGTCGGATTGATCCGGATCGCCTCATTGATGTCGGCGAGCGCGCCGTCGAGGTCGCCGAGTGCCTGTTTGGCGGAGCCGCGGTTCTGGTAGGTGAACGCATCCTTTGGACCGAGCTTGATCGCGGCATCGTAATCGGCGATGGCTTTCGCGTAATCGCCCTTGGAGCGAAAGGCGTTACCGCGGTTGTGATAGATGATGCCGCTGGGCGGGCCGATCCGCAGCGCGTCGTTGAAATCGGCAATCGCGATGTCGTACTCGCCCTTGTCGTAAAAGGCCGAGCCGCGCAGGTTATAGAGCGCGATATCGGGTTTCAGGCGCAGCGCCTCGGTGGCGTCCGCGATCACCTGGCTATAATTGCCCTTCTTGTTCCAGCCCACCGCGCGCCAGAAATAGATCGTCGCCAGTTTCTCGCCTGAGAACACCTTCAGCGCGACGATCTTGTTGCAGGCGTCGATCTGCTGGTCGGCAGGGGTGGTAGCGGTGGTACAGAGCGGCCCGAGCTGCGAGCGCGCTTGCGCGAGGGCGGGCGCCGACCACGGCATCATTGCGGCCAAGGCGAGCATGAGAATCGAACGGCGCATGAAATCCCCGGGCATCGAACGGCTTGCGCCGGTTTGTTGCCGGGGATTGTCCGGGGGTTCAAGGCGCTCATTCCCCCGGTGGGCAGAAGGTGGTAGGAAGCACCCGCAATCGGCCGCTGCCCACCAGTCCGGCCCAAATCCGCTCCGATGAAAAACGCCCAGATTCTCAGCCAGATTTCCGAATTCTGCCGGCAGGCCGACATGGCGGAGTCGACCTTCGGCCGCCGCGCCGTCAATGACGGCAAGCTGGTGCATCGGCTTCGCGAGGGCAAGCGCATCACGATCGACACCCTCGACCGGATCCAGGCCTATATCGCCGCCTCCATGCCCGGCGGGGTGCCGCCGCCGCGCGGCCTCGAAGTCCCGCCCGAGAAGCGCGATCCCCGCGGTAATTTTCGGTTTTTCGAGAACCGGCAGAAGTACCTGCTGTTCGTCCATACCTGTAGCGAGAAGCGTGTGATCGCGGATCGGGTGGGGCTGGAACTTTCCAGCATCCACCCCCGGCCGCCGGCGCTACGGCTATTCGACGCCGGCGTCGGCGACGGCACAGTGCTGGCGCGGGTGATGCGGTCGATGCACGGCCGCTTCCCCCATATGCCGTTCTATATCGCCGGTAAGGAGCTCAGCCTCGAGGATGTCCGTCTGACCCTGGACAAGGTGCCGGACCGGCTGTTCGAGCACCCGGCGACCGTTTTTGTCGTTACAAACATGTATTACGCCGAGGCGCCCTGGCTGACCCCGGCCTCGCCCGCGGCCGCCGCCGGGATGATCTGGCATGAGGTGGCGCTCCGGGGGGGCTCCTCGGGCGAATTCGAGGCCCAGATCGCCGAGCTGGGGCCGTTCCTGGAGCAGAACTGGCGGGCCAATGTCAGCCCGCGCTCGGGGATGCCGGTCTATGAGCGCCCGGTCGCCATCGTGCTGTACCGGGAGGACCACCGGTTTCTGCTTGATTCGATCATTCCCCGCGCCGGCCGTTCCGAGGCCAATTTCGACCTGATTATCGCCTCCCAGCCCTACCGGGCCAAATCTTCGGTCAATTTCCGGGCCAAGCGGATCATCGCACCGCTGGCCCGGGCGCTGCGGGCCGGGGGGCGGTTGATCGGAATTCACTCCCACGGCCAGGATCCCGGGATCGAGATCATCCAGGCGGTCTGGCCCGGAGAAAATCCTTTCGCGGTAAGCCGTCATGAGCTATTGCGCGCGGTGAAATACGAGCTGGGGTCTGCGGCCCGCGACCTTAACTTTAATGCGTACGCCGATAACCGTTCGATCTTCCGATATGATATGGAAGCGCTGCCCAACGAGGTCACCGGCTCGATCGGAACCTCGACGGCCTTTGCAGCGTGGAATGCGGCGGTGTATGTCGCCCAGATCGAAGACGACCGGTTGACGGAAATGACTCAAAGCGGCCGTTACCTCGATGCCACCAGGGAAGTTCTGCGCAAGCATAACGGGCTCTGGTTCTACGACGAATCCTACGTCATCTCGCGCCGTCGCGACTGACATTTCAGGACACATTTCGAACGACCGCCGAGGTCAGGCGGAAACAAGGGGTTTTCTTGATGCGCGCGTCTTATCTGTTCACCTCCGAGTCGGTTTCCGAAGGTCATCCGGACAAGGTCTCGGATCAAATTTCCGATGCGATCCTCGACGCCTTCATCGAGAAGGACGTCAAGCTCGGTATTGCCGATGACAGTCTCGTCAATACCCGGCTCGGCTGCGAGACGCTTTGCACCACCAACAAGATCGTGATCGCCGGCGAAGGCCGCGGCCAGCTGTTCCGTACCATCCACGGCCAGTCGGTGGTCGACCGCGAGCTGATCACGCAGATCGCGCGCGATGTCGTCAAGGACATCGGATACGACCAGAACGGCTTCTCGTACCATGGCGCCGATGTCGAGGTGCTGCTGCACGGCCAGTCGCCCGACATCGCCATGGGCGTCGACGCCAAGAAAAAGAAGAGCGGCGAAGAGGAGGGCGCCGGCGATCAGGGCATGATGTTCGGATATGCCTGCACCGAGAGCGAGGTCTACCAGAAGGGCTCGTACATGCCCGCGCCGATCTACTTCGCGCACAAGATCCTGAAGGTGCTGTCGGAGAAGCGGCGCAACGGCCAGCTCGCCGACCTGCAGCCCGACGCCAAGAGCCAGGTCACGGTGAAATACGTCAACGGCAAACCGGTCGGCTGCACCAAGGTCGTGGTCTCGACCCAGCACAATGAGCGCAGCCGTAACAACAAGAAATATTCTCCCGGGCTGATCAAGGACATGATTTCGACCGCGGTGGAGTCGGCGCTGCCGAAGGGCTGGATGCCGGCGAAGTCGTCCGACTTCCTGGTCAACCCGACCGGCAATTTCGTGGTCGGCGGTCCCGACGGCGACTGCGGCCTGACCGGCCGCAAGATCATCGTCGACACCTATGGCGGTTACGCCCCGCATGGCGGCGGCGCCTTCTCGGGCAAGGACCCGACCAAGGTCGACCGCTCCGCCGCCTACGCCGCGCGCTACCTCGCCAAGAACGTGGTCGCCGCCGGTCTCGCCGACCGCTGCACCATTCAGGTGGCCTATGCGATCGGCGTCGCCGATCCGATGTCGCTCCTGGTCGATACACACGGTACCGGCAAGGTCGACGAGAAGAAGCTCGAGAAGATCCTGCCGGAACTGTTCCGCCTGACGCCGACCAACATCCGCCGCACGCTGAAGCTCAACCGTCCGATCTACCGCCGCACCGCGGCCTATGGTCATTTCGGCCGTTCGCCGGAAAAGGATGGCGGGTTCTCCTGGGAAAAGACCGATCTTGCCGACGCGCTGAAGGGCGCGGTCTGACTTTCTCCGTAATTGTCTTGCGTATTCCGGAAAGCACGAGTGCTTTTCGGAATATGCTTTTTTAAGGGATCCATCATATGACCGCCGCCGCCAAGAAGCCCGCTTTTACCGACTACATCGTCAAGGACATTTCGCTCGCCGAATTCGGCCGCAAGGAAATCTCGCTGGCCGAGACCGAGATGCCCGGCCTGATGGCGACGCGCGAGGAATACGGACCGAAGCAGCCGCTGAAGGGCGCACGCATCGCCGGCTCCCTGCACATGACGATCCAGACCGCGGTCCTGATCGAGACGCTGGCCGCCCTCGGCGCCGACATCCGCTGGGTCTCCTGCAACATCTACTCGACGCAGGACCATGCCGCGGCGGCGATCGCGGCGGCCGGCATTCCCGTATTCGCGGTGAAGGGCGAGAGCCTCATCGAGTACTGGGACTACACCGCCAAGCTGTTCGACTGGCACGGCGGCGGCACCCCCAACATGATCCTCGATGACGGCGGCGACGCCACCATGCTGGTGCATCACGGCCTGCGCGCCGAGAACGGCGACGTCAAGTTTCTCGACAAGCCGGGTTCGGAAGAAGAGGAAGTGTTCTTCGCGCTGATCAAGAAGCTGTTGAAGGAAAAGCCGAAGGGATGGTTCGCGGAGATCGCCAAGAACATCAAGGGCGTCTCCGAAGAGACCACCACGGGCGTGCACCGGCTCTACAACATGGAGAAGGAAGGCAAGCTCCTGTTCCCGGCGATCAACGTCAACGACAGCGTCACCAAGTCGAAGTTTGACAATCTCTACGGCTGCCGCGAATCGCTGGTCGACGGCATTCGCCGCGGCACCGACGTGATGATGTCGGGCAAGGTCGCGATGGTCGCCGGCTTCGGCGACGTCGGCAAGGGCTCGGCCGCCTCGTTGCGCCAGGCCGGCTGCCGCGTCATGGTCTCCGAAGTCGACCCGATCTGCGCGCTGCAGGCGGCGATGGAAGGCTATGAAGTCGTCACCATGGAAGACGCGGCACCCCGCGCCGACATCTTCGTCACCGCGACCGGCAACAAGGACATCATCACCATCGAGCACATGCGCGCGATGAAAGACCGCGCCATCGTCTGCAACATCGGCCACTTCGACAACGAGATCCAGATCGCAGGGCTTCGCAACCTGAAATGGACCAACGTCAAGCCGCAGGTCGACGAGATCGAATTCCCCGACAAGCACCGCATCATCCTGTTGTCGGAAGGCCGTCTCGTGAACCTCGGCAACGCCATGGGCCATCCGTCGTTCGTGATGTCGGCCTCCTTCACCAACCAGACGCTGGCGCAGATCGAGCTGTTCGCCAACAACAAGGACGGCAAGTACCAGAAGAAGGTTTACGTGCTGCCGAAGTCGCTGGACGAGAAGGTGGCGCGGCTGCATCTGGCCAAGATCGGCGTCAAGCTGACCGAGTTGCGTCCCGACCAGGCCGAATATATCGGCGTGAAGCCGCAGGGCCCGTTCAAGGCGGATCATTACAGGTATTGATGGCCCTACGCGTTGTGATTCCGAGGGTGCTCGTTTCCCGTGCCCCGGAATGACGCCGAGCGAAACTATCGATTTTCGTCATGCCCGGCCTTGTGCCGGGCATCCACGTCTTTAGAGTCTGGGTGAGCAAAGACGTGGATGGCCGGGACATTTTGAGCGAAGACGCGCTTCGCGCTTTTGCCCAGCCACGATGAAAATAAACTGATGCGCCGGGGAGGCAGCCTTGCCAAACGAACATTTCGACGTGCTGATCGTCGGCGCCGGGCTGTCCGGCATTGGCGCGGGTTATCACCTGCAGCACAAATGCCTGGGCAAGAGCTTTGTCATTCTCGAGGGCCGCGACTGTATCGGCGGCACCTGGGACCTGTTCCGCTATCCCGGCATCCGCTCCGACAGCGACATGTTCACGCTGGGCTATTCGTTCAAGCCATGGACCGAAGCGAAGGCGATCGCCGACGGGCCGCAAATTCTGAACTATGTCCGCGAAACCGCAGCCGAGAACGGCATCGACAAGAAGATCCGCTACCATCACCGGGTCAAGCGGGCGTTGTGGTCGACGCCGGAGGCGCGCTGGACGGTGGAGGCGGAGCGCGGCTCGGGCGAGGGCGCGACTGAAATAGTGCGCTTCACCTGCAATTTCCTGTTCATGTGCTCGGGCTATTACAAATACGAGGACGGCTACACGCCGGAGTTTTCGGGCCGCGAGAATTTCGCCGGCCGTATCGTGCATCCGCAGAAATGGCCCGAAGATCTCGACTACGCCGGCAAGCGCGTGGTGGTGATCGGCTCGGGCGCAACCGCGGTGACGCTGGTGCCGGAGATGGCCAGGAAAGCCGGTCACGTCACCATGCTGCAGCGTTCGCCAACCTACGTGGTGTCGCGTCCGGCGCAAGATCCGGTCGCCAACAAATTGCGGCGCAATCTGCCCTCGAAACTCGCTTATCACCTGATCCGCTGGCGCAACGTGCTGTGGGGGATGTATTTCTTCCAGCTCTCGCGGCGCAAGCCCGATCGGGTCAAGCAGTTGATCCTCGGCGGCGTCAAGATGGCGCTCGGTCCGAACTACGACATCGCCACCCATTTCACGCCGCGCTACAATCCCTGGGACCAGCGGCTCTGCCTGGTGCCCGACGGCGACCTGTTCAACGCGATCAAGGAGCAGCGCGCTTCCGTCGTCACCAGGGAGATCGACGGCTTCACCAAGAGCGGCATCAAGCTGAAGGACGGCAGCGAACTCGAAGCCGACATCATCGTCACCGCCACCGGCCTCGTGCTGCAGGTGCTGGGCGGGATGGAAGTCAGCGTCGACGGCCGCGCGATCGATTTCTCGAAAACGCTGAACTACAAGGGCATGATGTATTCCGACGTGCCCAATCTCGCTTCGTCGTTCGGCTACACCAATGCGTCGTGGACGCTGAAATGCGACCTGACCTGCGAATATGTCTGCCGCCTGATCAACTACATGGACCGGCACGGCTACAAGCAGTGCGTGCCGCACAATGTCGATCCCAGCATCGCCGAACTGCCGTCGCTGGATTTCTCCTCCGGTTACGTGCAGCGCTCGATCGCGAAAATGCCGAAGCAGGGCTCGAAGCGGCCGTGGCGGCTCTACCAGAACTACGCGCTCGACATCGTCACGCTGCGCTACGGCAAGGTCGATGACGGCGTGATGCAGTATTCGTAGCAGGAGCGGCAGGGGGGGCGGGGTCTGCGCGTCAACGCCGCATGGGTTGTTTCGCGTATTCGCGCACCCGGGCGAATCGTTCATCGTGGCGACACGGTTAACACCGGATCAACCGGTGACTCCTAGGCTGTGCGGTTGAGGCTGCTGTCAGCACGAGGAAGCCCATGGACGCCCAGAGAATTGCCGTCGATGCCATCGTGGCGCTGACCGACTGCAACCGCGAACAGGTCGCCGCCTTCATTCGCAGGCTCTACCTCGCCGGCGTCAAGGACCCCAAGCGCCTGACTTTGAAGGACCTGCAGTTGGTAGACGCAGGGGACAGACCCTGATCGCGCCGCCCGGGCGCACGTCGGATGCTTCCCACGGAAAGCCCTCTCCAACTGGTAGGTGTGCGACCGGCCAAGCGTGCCTTCTCCGCGCTGAGCTGGAAAACAGACCTCGTTAACGTCAAGCTGGACAGAGCGATTGATGCGCGTCACGAGCGCCGGGCACCCGGATGGTGCAGACGGGCTAGATCAGATGGAAGTCGCCGGCATGCAGGCCGGCAAGCGTCAAATTCTGCAGGGTAATCGTGTTGCCCTCATCATGCGCGATCACCACACTCCCGCGCCCGTCTTCGGCGGCGTGAGAAAAGACTGCCGCAGCGTCGGCGAAAATGCTGCGGTCGATCTGAATGATGTCCTGACCTGACTCGAAATTGGAGATCGTGTCCCTCCCAAAATTGGGTGCGAACACGAAGGTATCGCTGCCACCACCGCCCACCATAACGTCATTGGCAGATGAACCGGCAATTGTGTTGCCTGTTTCGCTGTTGACTGTGCCGTTCGAAATAGGCGTGTTTGCCGAAACGTTCACCGTCGCAAACGCTGTTGCGGAAAACGTTCCGTGGCTATCGACGGTCTGGAACGCGATCGTGTCGTTGCCGCCTGCCAGGAATGCCCACTGGCCGAGCTGGCCGATCTGGATCGGTCCAAACGCCTGGTTGTCGTTTTGCACGACGCCGTTGAAGGTCAGGTGTCCACCGCCCGCCGAGCGGTCGCTGACCCAGACCTGCGTCACTGAATCCCCGGAGTCCGGATCGGTCAGGCCGGTGAACAGCGTGCTCAGCGCCACCGATGTTCCGGACGCGACAGTCTGGTTGTTGGGGGTCGGGGTCGCCGGCGGGTTGTTCGGCGCCGGCGCCGACGCCGTCACCGTCGCGAATGCGGTTGCGGAAAACGCTCCGTGGGTATCGACGGTCTGGAACGCGATAGTGTCGGTACCGCCCGCCAGAAACGCCCATTGGCCGAGCTGGCCGATAGAGATACCGAACGCCTGGTTGTCGTTTTGCACGACGCCGTTGAAGGTCAGGTGTCCACCGCCCGCCGAGCGGTCGCTCACCCAGACCTGCACTACCGAATCTCCGGAGTCCGGA
>JBAQER010000213.1:0-17733 GCA_049286845.1 Bradyrhizobium sp. | reverse complement strand
CACCAATCTCGTGCCCGCCCTCGCCGTCACTTACACGGCTTGGAATCCCTGACGTCGAATTTGCCCATCGCACCGGAAATCACGAAGTCATTATAGTCGAGCACCAGCGCCCGCGAGACGCCGTTCTCGAACAACTCGAACGACATCGCATAGACCGGGGTCTGCTCGCCGTCCTTGGCCTTGGCGTCGCGGTCGTAATAGCTCACCGTGACCGGCCAGCGCGTCAGCGGCTTCATGACGTCGTTGGCGGTGGAGGGATCGGGCGAAGCGATGCTGCGGTCGCCCGGGATCGGCTGCCCGATCACCGACAAGGTGTTGTAGACCTTCTCGCCGTTGTCGGAACCGTCATAGACCATCAGCTCCAGCAGGGATTTTCCCTCGCGCGCGGCGGCAATGATGCGCTGGATCTGCTCGGTCGGAAACACCGTGGAGCCGTCGAGCGTGAAGGTCTTGGCCTCGGGCTGCTTCAGCTTGACCGTGATGTGATCGCCGCTGCGCTCGGCGACGCCGTCGACGGGGCTGGAGTCGGTGTCGTTCATCCGGGTGGCGATCTTGAAGCGGTAGCTCTTGCCGGCGGCGTCCTCCCAGGAGGTGGAACGCAGGTCGCTCAGCGTCAGCTTGCCCTCGCCGCTGTCGAGTTCCGAGACCTGGCGGAATTCCGAGGTGTAGCCCTCGCAGGCGCTGCCGGAAAAATTATAGAGAATGCGGCCGCGCGCATTGTTGATCGAATTGGAGCCGCGCGACTTCACCAGCTTGAGCTCATAAAGCGCCTGGTGCGCGAGAAACGGGCCGCTCGCCGCGGCCTGCACCCTGCCGCCGGCAAAACCGGAGGCGACGGCAACCGCGGCCGTCGCCAGCAGCACCGAGCGGATGTCACGCGACGAGATCCGGAACCTGCGAGCCATATGTTGTCTTTCCTGCGCCTGAATCGTCACAATAGTGACCGTCCTATTGCGCCGCAACTAGGGCCGCTTCACAAAAATGCACGAATCGCCGGCCGGGCCGCCGTGTTTTTCGGCATGTTCCCGCGCCAAATCGCGGCCGGCTACGGCATTCGCCGCCGGCCCGAGGCTCGCTTGCATGTGACGGCACGATGCGCGAAACAAAGCGGCCCGATCGGAAGCGAAATCGGGCGTCAGTCAATTCAAACGGGGACGAAGCATGGCGGGTACGGTCGAGCAGAAACTGGCGGCACAGGGCGTGGTCTTGCCTGAGCCCCGCGCCGCCATGGCGAATTACGTCGGCTTCGTGCGCACCGGAAACCTGCTGTTCGTTTCCGGCCAGGTGTGCGCCAATGCGGAAGGCAAGCTGACCGCCAAGGGCAAGTTGGGGGCCGGCGTCACAATCGAGCAAGGCTACGCCGCGGCGCAGAGTTGCGGAGTCAACCTGTTGGCGCAGATCAAGGCCGCGCTCGGCGACCTCGACAAGGTGGTGCGTGTGGTCCGGCTCGGCGGCTTCATCAATTCGACGCCGGATTTTCTCGATGGGCCGAAGGTGATGAACGGGGCTTCGGACCTGATGGTCGCAGCCTTCGGCGACAAGGGCCGCCATGCCCGCACCACGGTGGGCGTCGCCTCGCTGCCATCGGACGCGGCGGTCGAGGTCGATGGCGTCTTCGAGGTCGCCTAGAGGAGCCATCACGTGCGCGCACCTGACTGGCTGACGGCGCGGCCGGTGGCCCATCGCGGGCTGCATGACGCGTCGTGCGGCATCCTCGAGAACATGCCGGGCGCGTTTCAGGCTGCGATCGACGGCAATTTCAGCATCGAATGCGATGTCCAGCTCACCGCCGACGGCGAAGCGATGGTGCATCATGACGACGCGCTCGGCCGCCTCACCGAGGGCTCGGGCCCCCTGCTCGGAAAGACCGCGGCCGAACTTAAGGCGGTCAAATTCAAGGACACCTCCGAGCGGATGATGTCGCTCGGCGATCTCTGCGCGCTGGTGGCGGGTCGCGTGCCGCTGGTGATCGAGGTCAAGAGCCACTATGACGGCGACCGCAAGCTGGTGGCGCGGATGGCCGAAGTGCTCGCCAGCTATTCCGGGCCCGCGGCCGTCATGTCGTTCGATCCGGACCAGGTGCTGGCGCTGCGCGAAAAGATCCCGGAGCGTCCGCGCGGCATCATCGCCCAGCGCAGTTATGACGACGACTACTGGAAGAAGCTGACCCCGGAGCAGCGCCACGGCATGCTGCATCTCCGTCACGCCTTCCGTACCCGGCCGCATTTCGTGGCATTCTGGGTCAACCAGTTGCCGGCTCCTGCCCCCTGGATCGCCCGCCATGTCTTCGGCCTGCCGCTCTTGACCTGGACCGTGCGCACCCCGGAGCAGCGCGAGCGGGCCGCGCGCTACGCCGATCAGATGATTTTCGAGGGGTTTCGACCCTGACCTCGGTGGGTGTTCCTCGCCCTTGAAGTCGCGGGCGCAATGCCCGATCTTTAGCGGTGTTGGTCACCATGTGCGATGGCTGATCGCAACCCGTGACCGGTCCGAATTGCCGATGGCGTCATCCGAAATCACCCTCGAATCGCTGCCGTCCGCCAGCCAGATTCCGGCTTCGGATTGGGATGCCTGCGCCAATCCGGCCTGCGGTCCGAACAGCCTCAATGGCCTCGACACGCTGGCTTCACGCGATACGACAGGCGAGTCCGGCACCGCTTTAAGGCACCCTTATAACCCATTCGTTTCACACGCCTTTTTCTCGGCGCTGGAGGAATCCGGCTCGGCCTGCGCGCGGACTGGCTGGGGTCCACGTCACCTCGTCGCCAAGCTCAATGGCAGCATCGCAGGCATCGTGCCCTGCTATCTGAAATCGCATTCCCAGGGCGAATACGTGTTCGACCGTGGCTGGGCCGATGCCTATGAACGCGCCGGCGGCCGTTATTATCCGAAACTGCAGGCTTCGGTTCCCTTCACGCCCGCGGCGGGGCCGCGCCTGTTGATCCGCGACGACGTCGATCGCGAGCGGATCGGCACCGCGCTCGCGAGCGGCTTGATCGCGCTGTGCGAGGCAACCAACGCCTCATCCGTCCACGTCACCTTTGCGCGCGAAGCGGAGTGGAAGTTCCTGGCAGAATACGGCTTCCTGCAGCGGACCGACCAGCAATTCCACTGGCACAATCAGGGCTATAATTCTTTCGATGATTTCCTCGCCACCCTGAACTCGCGCCACCGCAAGGCCATCAAGCGCGAGCGGCGCGAGGCGTTGTCCGTCGAGGGCATCACGATCCATGCGCTGACCGGCAGCGACATCACCGAGGACGCCTGGGACGCCTTCTTTGATTTCTACATGGAGACCGGCTCACGCAAATGGGGCCGCCCCTATCTCACCCGCGCGTTCTATTCGCTGATCGGCGAAAACATGGCTGACGATGTGCTGCTGGTGATGGTCAAACGCAATGGCCGCTGGATCGCCGGCGCCATCAATTTCATCGGCTCCGACACCCTGTTCGGCCGCCACTGGGGTGCGATCGAGCACCATCCGTTCCTGCATTTCGAGGTCTGCTATTACCAGGCGATCGACTTTGCGATCGCGCGCGGCCTGAAAACCGTCGAGGCCGGCGCGCAGGGCGAGCACAAGATCGCGCGCGGATATCTGCCGCAGACCACCTACTCCGCGCACTACATCGCCGACCCCGGCCTCGCCCGCGCGATCGACGAATACCTGCGGCGCGAGCGCGCCTATGTCGCCGAGGCCGCGCGCGAACTCACCGAGGCCGGGCCATTCCGCAAGGCCGCCGAAGAGGCGCCTTGACGATCAACATCCCGAGGTGCGATCAGGATTCGATATCAGGAGACTGCCATGCCCGCCTACGACACCAACAACATCTTCGCGAAAATCCTGCGCGGCGAATTTCCCTGTCACAAGGTGTATGAGGACGACCACGTGCTGGCCTTCCTCGACATCATGCCGCGCGCGCCCGGCCACACGCTGGTAATTCCGAAAGCCCCTGCCCGCAACATCCTCGACATCAAGCCCGAGGATTACGCCCATGTCGCGCGCGGCACCCACAAGATTGCCGCAGCGGCGATGACCGCCTTCAAGGCCGACGGCATCACGGTGCAGCAGTTCAACGAAGCCGCCGGCGGACAGGTGGTGTTTCATTTGCACATGCATGTGATGCCCCGCCACGACGGCGTCGCACTGCTGCCGCCGGCCAGCCGCCGGGAAGACGCCAAGGTGCTGGAAGACAATGCGACCAAACTGATCGCGGCGTTGAAGGGCGGGTAGTCACTCCGCCTCGAAGTCCCCGGGATGCGGCTGCGCCAGCGGGGTGAATTCGCAGCGGTCGGGTTTTATATCGAGCAGCGGCGTCTCGTCGAGGCAATCGAGGCCGCGCACGAGCACCACATTGCCCTCGACGCCGACCAGCTTGACGATCGAGGTGCCGATTGGGTTCGGGCGCACCGGCGAGCGCAGCGAGAACGCACCGCGGGTGTTCCTGTTGTTCTTCGGGCTCTGCAGCACCAGATCGCGGCGCGACTGATGCAGCCAGTAGATCACCTCGAGATTTGAGTAGAAGTCGACGCCCTTCAGCGCCGGCACCCACGGCTCGAAAACTTCCAGCCGGCACACCGGGCCGTCCTGACGGCCCTGCCGCGGCGTCATATCGCGCGAGGTCCAGGGCGTGCGGATGCGGCCGATGAAGTAGAGCGAAACGCTGCTCGCTTTGGGCAGATCAACCGCGAGTTCTCCCTCGCGGACTTCAGTCTTTGCAGCCATGTCGTTAGTCCAATGAGATGATGCGTTGAGCTGCCGGACAGTATCAGCCCAGCCACCATTTGCCAGCCAGCATCACGATTTCGCCGCAGACCACGCCGGCAAAGATCGACCGCTGCGTCAGCATAAAGGCGGCGAATCCGGCGGCCACTGCGCCGTAGCGCAACCAGTCCGGCACGCTGGCCAGCGCGCCGGGCGGCAGCACCAGGATCTGGGCGATGACGCCGGCCAGGATCGCGGTCGCCACCGCCCTCACCCAGACCAGCACCTCGGAGCCCTCGTCGACGCCGCCGCCGAACCAGAGTCCGAGCATCCGCCAGGCCTCATTGGGCAGGAAGCCCGCGATCACGAGCACCAATAGCGCATGCCAGTCGCCGATGAAGGTGCTCATTGGCGTTCCCGCCACCAGTGAACGCCATAGGCGATGGTGCCGGCCGATACGCCGCTGATCAGGATATCGACGCCAGTCTGCAGCATCGAGATCAGCGGAAACAGCGCCAGCCCCAACACCAGCGCGAGGATGTCGGAGAGCTGCCGGCAGTTGCGCGCGGTCGAGAGCAGGAAGGCCAGCGGCGTCAGCAGCAGGATCGCGGCGGCGAACAGTTGCGGCAGGTTGGCGGCAAGCCCGTAGCCGAGCGTGGTGGCGACAAGGCATACGGTGCACAGCCCGATACCAAGCCCATGCGTAAACGCGATGCGCCGCTCGCGCGGCACCTTCGGGAACAGGCGAAAACATTCGACCCACAGGGTGACCGCGATGAAATGCGTCGCCAACACCAAGTGCCGGCGTTTTGTCGTCGGCGTCCGCATCATCGGCAACACTGAGACCACCATCGGGAACAGCCGGATCGCGCTGACCGTCACGGCGATGGCCGCCTGCACCACGGTGGCCCCCGAACCCAGCGTCGAAATCAGGATGATCTGCGCCGGCCCCGCCCAGACCAGAGCCGTGCTCACCAGCACCCAGCCCAGGCTGAAATGGGTGTCATGCGCCAGCGCGCCGATGCCGAGATAGGTCGCAAACAGCACCAGCGTGAGCACCGTCGAAGCGACCGAGCGCACGCCCCATGCGAACGCCCGCACGGGACTTTGCCAACTCGGGGAGTCGAGCGGAGGAAGGGCCAAGGGCAGCCTGCCAGTTTGAGTCGCGCGCGCATAACGCTGGCGAAAGGCGCTTGCGTCAAGGAAGCCCGGCCTCAGGGCTGGCATGCAGCAGCCAATTCACCCCCTGCCCCTCATATTCCTCAGCACGAAGCACGCCCCGCCCGCGCGGCGGATGCGGCTGCAGAGTTCGTCGGCGGCGGGACGCGTGTCGGCGCCGATCCGTACCTGGTAGAATGTGCGAGTGCCGCGGCTGCGGAAGGTCGATCCCAGGAGGCTCGGGTCCTGGTCGCCGATCACGGCGCTCAATCGCTTCATCGCGCGGGCATACATTGAAAGCGCCCGGTCGCGATTGAAGCCGGCGGCGAGTTGCACGCCCCAGAGTTTTGCCGCGCCGAGCTTCACATGCTGCTCAAGCTCGGTGACGAAGGGATTGGGCGCACGCTTGAGCAGGGCCATTAATTCGCGGCAGGAAGCGCTCGGCGCATGGTCGGGCAGTTTGTCCTTCGTGCCGGGCCTCGCCCATTCATCGACGGTCGCGCCGGTGATGGCGGAGACGTAGTTGCGCGTCTCCTGCGGTATGTAGCCAGAGCCGGCCAGCCATTCCTGCACCCGCCGCGGACCTGCATTGTAGGCGGCCGCGGCAAGCCCGAGATTGCCGAATTGCCCGCGCAATTCGCGCAGGAATTCGGCGGATTTCGGCAGCGCCTGCACGGGATCGAAGGGATCGAGCAGCCGCCGCTCACTGGCAGTTCCCGGCATGAATTGCGCGATGCCCTGGGCGCGCTGGCCGTTGCGCGTGACCGGTCCGACTGCATCGGATTGAAACCGGCTCTCCTGCCAGATCACGCGGGCAAAGAATTCGAGCGGCAGGTCGTTGGCCCTCGCTGCCGATTCGATCATCAGGCACATCGCCTCGCGGGTGTCGCTTTCCCGCGTGTTGTCCGCTGGCTTCTGCGCACTACCCTTGCCTTCGTCTCTTGTGGCGAGTTCCTCGACGCCCGGTTTTGCTACTTCGCCGGCCGCCGTCGCGGGCGTCGCGTCCTCGGCCATCGCCCGCGCCGCGGGCTGCAGCAGCATCACGACCACAGTGCAAAGCAGGGCTCGCAGACCAATGACCGTTCGCATGGTAGCTCTGTTATTCGCAGGCCGCGCTTGACACGGGGAACCCACCATCTAGCTATCAAGCTACAGCTATCCGCAAGAATGATGGCGCGCATGTGGGAGCGCAAGACATGACGGCACATTCCGACGACCAGCTCGGCTTCGCACCCGACGATGATGCGCCGATTGCCTACATGGCGCGAACCCGCGACTATTATGCGGCGATCGGCTACACCACGCCCTATCGCTGGGCGCATTATATCGATGTGCCATTCCAGCCGCTGAAGAAACCGCTCGCGCAATCCCGCATCGCGCTCGTCACCACGGCGGCGCCGTTCGATCCCGCCAAGGGCGACCAGGGTCCGGGCGCAAAGTACAATGGCGGCGCCAAATTCTATACCGTCTATGACGGCGACACTTCGAAACAGCACGACGTCAGGATTTCGCACATCGCCTATGACCGCGTGCATACCAAAGCCGACGACAGCGGCACCTGGTTTCCGCTGCCGCAACTGCATCGGCTGGCAAGCCAGGGGCGGATCGGCGAAGTAGCACCCCGCTTCTTCGGCGCGCCGACCAACCGCAGCCACCGCGTCACCGTCGAGACCGATGCGCCGGAAATCCTGGCGCGCTGCCGCGCCGACAAGGTCGACGCCGCCGTGCTGGTTCCGAACTGTCCGGTATGCCACCAGACCATCAGCCTGGTCGCCCGGCATCTTGAGGCCAACGGCGTCTCCACCGTCGTGATGGGCTGCGCCAAGGACATCGTCGAGCATGCCGCGGTGCCGCGGTTTCTGTTCTCGGATTTTCCGCTCGGCAATTCGGCCGGCAAACCGCACGACCTGGACTCGCAAGCCTTCACGCTGGAGCTGGCGTTGCGGGTGCTGGAAACCGCGCCGGCGGCCCGAACCACGGTGCAGTCGCCGCTGCGCTGGAGCGCGGACGCCTCCTGGAAGCGCGACTACAGCAACGCCACGATGCTGAGCGCCGAGGAGCTGGCGCGGCTGCGGCGCGAATTCGACGCACAGAAGGAAATCGCGCGCGGATTGCGCGAAACAGCGGCCTGATCCCCGCCCGCCGCGCTGATTTACCTTAAGAACAGCAATCCAAAGTTCACCATTCCCACGTTCGACAACCACGAGTATATGATTAGCAGTTCGTTAATCGGAAGCTGCGGACATGATCGAACAACGCCAAACCCTGCGCTCGCGTGTGATTTATAATGGCGTTGTCGCCTTCAACGAGCGGCGCTCCACGATCGAGTGCATCGTCCGCAATTTTTCCGACGACGGTGCCAAGATCGAGTTCGAAAATCCGGCGCTGCTGCCGGACGAGATCGATCTGCACATTCCAAAGAAGAATCGCACGTTTCGCGCGAAGATGGTCTGGGCCAGTTCCAACCAGGCCGGTCTGACGTTCCGCTCGGTATCGCGCAACGAACCCATCGCCCTCGATATGGCGCGGCGGCTGCGGCGTTGCGAGTCCGAGCGGCGCGAATTGCAGAGCCGGATCGCTCAACTCTTGTCCGAGCATTGAATGGCGCGGCCATCGATGCGACGAAGCATGCAAACCTTCCGGGCTTTCCTTGCCGCCGAAGGCGGCGGCGCCGGACTCGAATTTGTCATTATCGCAGCCGGCGTCGGACTGGCGCTTTCCGCTACGCTCTATGTGGTCGGCGGCGGCGTCACCGAGAAGTATGAAGCCGTCGCCGCGGCCCTGAAACGCCAGAACAACTAGACCGGCCGAACCGAGGGCGTCTCAGGAACCGGCCGACTTTGCGGGATACGGACCGATCTGCCCATCGTCGGTTTACGTTAATGCCGCATAGTGCCGGGCGCGGGCTTTCGCACGCGGCGAACCCGGGTAAGGTCCTCCCTCCTTATTGGGAGATTATTCGATGCCGGAACGACGCCAAGGTACACGCGACAGGGTCATCTATGGCGGCGTCGCCGAGATCGGCGAAAATGGCGCGACCAGGGATTGCGTCGTCCGCAACATCTCCGAAAATGGCGCTCATCTCGAGTTCAGCAATGTCGTCAAGCTGCCCAAGGAGCAGATGTCGCTGAAGATCGCGCGAAAAGGCCGTACCTTCCTCGCCAAAGTCGTCTGGTGGCGCGACAATTTCGTCGGCGTGGCCTTCCGCGACGAAGCCCCCGTCGGACTGCCGGTCTCCGACCTCGAGGAGCGCTTGCGCAAGAGCGAGCAGAAGAAGCGCCAGTTGCAGCGCCGCATCAAGGAACTGATCGGCGAAGGCTGAGACACCCGCTCGACGCGCGCTCTATCCTCCAAAAAAGCCGGCGGTCTCGCGAGACGCCGGCTTTCTAAATTCGCGGGATCGGCCGCTCAGACCTTGACCAACGGACCTCGCGAGGCCGGGCCCTTCGAGCCACCGCCGGGACCGCCCGGCTTCGGCTTGCGCGGTACGTTGCGCTTGCGTGTGCCCGGCAGCTTTTCCGGTTTCGGCGTCACCGGGCCCTCGACGAATTCGAACCCGATCTTCTCGGCGCCGGTCTCCGCACTCGCCTCGTCCTTGACCAGCACGACGCGAACGTGGCCGCCGCCCTTGAGCTTGCCGAACAGCACCTCGTCCGCCAGCGGCTTCTTGATGTGCTCCTGGATCACCCGCGCCATCGGCCGCGCGCCCATCTGCTCGTCGTAGCCGTGCTGGATCAGCCAAGCCTTGGCCGGATCCGACAGCTCGATGGTGACGTCGCGGTCGGCGAGCTGTGCCTCGAGCTGCAGCACGAACTTCTCGACCACCATGCCGATCACATCGGGATTGAGATGCGCGAACGAGACGATTGCGTCCAGCCGGTTGCGGAACTCGGGCGCGAACTGGCGATTGATCGCCTCGTGATCGTCGCCCTCCCGCTTGCTGCGCGTGAAGCCGAACGCCTGACGCGCCAGATCGGCGGCGCCGGCATTGGTGGTCATGATCAGGATCACGTTGCGGAAATTGACCTGCTTGCCGTTGTGGTCGGTGAGCCGGCCGTGATCCATGATCTGCAGCAGCACATTGTAGAGATCCGGATGCGCCTTCTCGATTTCGTCGAGCAGCACCACGCAATGCGGATGCTGGTCGACGCCGTCGGTCAAGAGGCCGCCCTGGTCGAAGCCGACATAGCCCGGAGGCGCGCCGATCAGCCGCGACACCGTATGCCGCTCCATATATTCGGACATGTCGAACCGGATCAGTTCGACGCCGAGCGAGGCCGCGAGCTGTTTTGCCACCTCAGTCTTGCCGACGCCGGTCGGACCGGAGAACAGATAGGAGCCGATCGGCTTTTCCGGCTCGCGCAGGCCGGCGCGCGACAGCTTGATCGCAGCGGCCAGCGCCTCGATCGCCTTGTCCTGCCCGAACACCACGCGCTTCAGCGTCTGTTCCAGATGCTTGAGCACCTCGGCATCGTCCTTCGACACGCTCTTGGGCGGAATCCGCGCCATGGTCGCGATCGTGGTCTCGATTTCCTTGATGCCAATGGTCTTCTTGCGCTTGTTCTCCGCGACCAGCATCTGTGCCGCGCCCGACTCGTCGATCACGTCGATCGCCTTGTCCGGCAGCTTGCGGTCGTGGATGTAGCGCGACGACAGCTGCACCGCAGCTTCGATCGCCTCGTTGGTATATTTCAGCCGGTGATAGTCCTCGAAATAGGGTTTCAGGCCCTTGAGGATCGCGATCGCGTCTTCCACCGTCGGCTCGTTGACGTCGATCTTCTGGAACCGGCGCACCAGCGCGCGGTCCTTCTCGAAGTGTTGGCGGTATTCCTTGTAGGTGGTCGAGCCCATGCAGCGGATCGTGCCCGAAGCCAGCGCCGGCTTTAACAGATTGGACGCGTCCATCGCGCCGCCGGAAGTGGCCCCTGCCCCGATCACGGTGTGGATTTCGTCGATGAACAGGATCGCGTTGGGATGCGCCTCGAGCTCCTTGAGGACCTGCTTCAACCGCTCCTCGAAATCGCCGCGATAGCGGGTGCCCGCGAGCAGCGTGCCCATGTCGAGCGAGAACACGGTGGCCGCCGCCAATACCTCGGGCACTTCGCTGTCGACGATGCGCTTCGCCAGCCCTTCCGCGATCGCGGTTTTGCCGACGCCGGCTTCGCCCACGAACAATGGATTGTTCTTCTGGCGCCGGCACAGCACCTGGATGGCGCGGTTAATCTCGGAATTGCGGCCGATCACCGGATCGATCTTGCCATCGCGTGCCTTCTTGTTGAGGTTCACGCAGTAAGTATCGAGCGCCTCGCCCTTCTTCTTGGAATCCTCATTGCCCTTGGTCTCGGTTTCCTCGTCGACGCCGCGCACCGGGCGCGCCTCCGAGACTCCGGGCCGCTTGGCGATGCCGTGGCTGATGTAATTGACCGCGTCGTAACGGGTCATGTCCTGCTCCTGCAGGAAATAAGCGGCATGACTCTCGCGCTCGGCGAAGATCGCGATCAGCACATTGGCGCCGGTCACCTCCTCGCGGCCGGACGACTGCACATGGATCACCGCGCGCTGGATCACGCGCTGAAAACCCGCCGTCGGCTTGGCATCGTCGGCGCCATCGGTGACCAGATTTTCGAATTCGGTCTCGAGATAGTTGACGAGGCTGGTGCGCAGCTTGTCGAGATCGACGCTGCAGGCACGCATGACGGCTGCCGCATCGCTGTCATCGATCAGCGACAGCAGAAGATGTTCCAGCGTCGCATATTGATGGTGACGCTCGTTTGCGATCGCGAGCGCACGATGCAGGGATTGTTCCAGGCTCTGAGAAAAAGTTGGCATTCGCGTCCTCTATGGCCCCCGCCATCATGATCGCCGTTGCCCGGTCAGGCAACAACAACCTTTGTCATATAGTTACGCACGATCATGGCGAAAGGCCGGTTCCGCAAGAGTGGTTTTACTCCGGATGGATGCGGCACTTTTGCCCCCGGCCCTGCGAACTGCAGACGCCGGCCCGCCCAGCACAATGCAAAACCCGTTCCCATTTTGGCGGTTTGGGTGCGACGCTACTTCTTTTCCATTACGCATTGCAGGGGGTGCTGGTGCTTGCGCGCAAAATCCATCACCTGCGTCACCTTGGTCTCGGCGATTTCGTAGGTGAACACCCCACACTCCCCGATTCCATGGTGATGGACGTGCAGCATGATCTTGGTCGCGGCTTCGACGTCCTTCTGGAAGAACTTCTCAAGGACGTGAACGACGAACTCCATCGGCGTATAGTCGTCGTTCAATATTAGCACGCGATAGAGATTCGGGCGCTTGGTCTTCGGCTTGACCTTGGCGATGACGGACGTGGCGGGGCCACCGGTCCCCCCGGTATTGCTCTCATCATTGCCCATTCGGGGAGCAGATGCGGCGACAGCGGGCGCGGCGGCGGAGTCAAATCTGGAAGTTATTTGCAGCATGGCACAGGCGTTCGAAATCCCCACGGGAAACCGGGCAGCAGCCGGAGAACGCCCCGCTTGATGTTCCCCTTCCGGAGCCATCCAACGGGTTCCCAGACACGCTTTCCAGATCGCCGCTCCCGGGCGGCTCGGCCCCACCAGCTGGGTCGATAGCTCCAAATATGGGTCCAGCTTCGGCTCGCCGCAAGCACGCAAATATCAGCCAAATGCGAGCCGCGGCGGACCGATTCCCAAGCCCGGCGATCCCGGCAAGGTTAATCAATTCTGCCGGATTTGACAAAGCCAGGCTGGTGGCCGTTTAGCGGGCATTGAGGATAGCAAGTGCTTCCGACGGCCGATTCGGGCCCATGCGGGAATTGAGCCTGATTTCTCCGGACGGATTCACCACCTGTTTAGCCGGCCGAACCGAAATGGCCGCATAAACCCCATTTCGGTGACCATCATGCCCGCTACATCCATTGCCAACCAGGTTTGCGGAGCGGCCCGCCGCTTCGCCGCGGCCAACCAGGGCAATATCGCGGTGATCTTCGCCATCGCGCTGGTGCCCATCATCAGCTTCATCGGCGCGGCGATCGACTATACCCGCGCCAACGCTGCGCGCTCCTCGATGCAGGCAGCGCTCGACTCGACGGCCCTGATGCTCTCGAAGGACCTGTCCGAAGGGCTCATCGACCAATCCCAGATCAATGCCAAGGCTCAGGCCTATTTCGCCGCGCTCTACACCAATACCGACGCCAATTCCGTTTCGATCAATGCGGTCTACACGGCCAGCACCAGCATGGGCTCCACCATCCAGGTCAACGGCTCCGGCGCGGTCACGACCCAGTTCATGAAGGTCGCCGGCTTCCCGAACCTCAACTTCAACACCTCGTCCACATCGGCCTGGGGCAACGTGCGGATGCGGGTGGCGATGGCGCTCGACAACACCGGTTCGATGCGCGACGACGGCAAGATGCCGGCGCTGCAGCAGGCGGCCAAAGCCCTGATCGATCAATTGAGCGGGCTCGCCAAGACTCCCGGCGACATCTACATTTCGATCGTTCCCTTCGCCAAGGACGTCAATATGGGCGCCAGCAACTACAACCAGTCCTGGATCGACTGGACCGACTGGGAGGCCGTCAACGGCAAGTGCAGCAACACGACGTACAAGAAGCAAAGCTCGTGTGTCGCGAACGGCAAGATATGGACGCCGGCAAACCACAACACCTGGAGCGGTTGCCTGACTGACCGCGACCAGAGCTACGACACGATGAATACGACGCCGACCTCGGCCACTCCGTCGACGCTGTTCCCGGCCGAACAATATTCATACTGCAAGTCGACCAGTAACCCCTATCTGCAGACGATCATGCCGCTGAGCTACAACTGGACCCAGCTGAAAACGCTGATCGATGGTATGGAGCCGACCGGCACTACCAACCAGGGCATCGGCCTGGCGTGGGCATGGATGACGCTGGGTGCCGGAGCGCCGTTCAATGCGCCCGCCAAGGATCCTAACTATACGTACAAGGACGCCATCATCCTGTTGTCCGACGGCTTGAACACGCAGAACCGCTGGTACAACAACGCGTCCCAGATCGACGCCCGCCAGAAAATCCTGTGCGACAACGCCAAGGCCGCCGGGATCACGATCTACACGGTCCACGTCAATACCGGCTCACCGCCCGACCCGGTCTCCGCGGTGCTGCAATACTGCGCCAGCGGTACCGACAAATTCTTCCTGGTGACCTCGGCGAGCCAGACCGTATCGGTCTTCAACTCCATCGGTACCTCGCTGTCGAAACTGCGCGTCGCGAAGTAGGTCTTCGCAGATCCGAACAAGAAAAAAGCCCGGCCATCGCAGCCGGGCTTTTTGATTCCTGAAGAGACAGCGCGGCGCTTAGTTCGTGGCAGCCGGGGTGAACTTCGAGACCAGTCCTTCGAATGGCTTGAAGGTCTGCTTGGCAAGATCGGTATAGAGCCCGGCGATCTTCTGCGACTCGGCCACGAAGGTCTCGTAGGCGGACTTCGCGAATTCGGTCTGCACTTCGATCGCCTTGTCCAGCGACTTCACGCCGGAAAGCTTCTCGACCATCGACTTGGTATCCTCGAACGACTTCTTGGTGTAATCGCCGTAAGCGCTGGCGATCGCCTGAATGCCGTTCTGCAGAGTGGTCGCGGAGGCAACGACCGTCTCGAACTGCTCTTTGCCGTACTGCTGAATGTCTTCAACTTTGACCATGGTGGAGTCCTTCCCAGACTGATGTGTGAACCGATCGATCTGCCGGGAGGTCCCGGCTCCCTGACACCCCTTGTATAGTGCACCGCACAATAAAGTCAAGAATCTTTGTGCGACGCACAAATAGAGGACATTTGCCGCGAACACCGGGGGATTGCGCAACGGTTGCTTAATCTTTTGGAAACTCAGCCCGCCTAACCTGATTCCCG
Source organism: Bradyrhizobium sp. (assembly GCA_049286845.1). GTDB lineage: Bacteria > Pseudomonadota > Alphaproteobacteria > Rhizobiales > Xanthobacteraceae > Bradyrhizobium. Next base: position 2,994 of record JBAQER010000213.1, on the reverse strand, counting down.
GACTTGTTTGCGTTCCGGACAGCAACCTGAAAAATTGTTTGTGAACAGCGTCTTAGCTAGAACGGCGGCCTGATCGGCCATTTCGGCGAAAATACAGGCCGGAATCGGGACTTTGAGCAGGGAAACGTTGCCGACCGCTGGGCATAATTTGGCCTCACGAACCGGTGATCAAGACAGAAATTGGGACGGGGAAGTTTATGCTTCGCACAACCTTGGCTTCCTCGCGTGTTTTGCGAGTTTGCATACTCGGTCTGGCCACCGTCACCACTGCGGTCATTTTCACCACCGACGCCGCCGACGCCCGCCGCTACCGACGGCACCATGTGCGCCACCATGAGGCGCGGCAAAGCTACAGCCCGGCTTTCGCTTCGATCATCGTCGACGCCAATTCCGGCGCGACGCTGACAGCCAACAATCCCGACGCCAGCCGGCATCCCGCTTCGCTCACCAAGATCATGACGCTCTATATGCTGTTCGAGCGCCTCGAAGCCGGCAAGCTGAAGCTCGATTCCGAAATGGAAGTGTCCGAACACGCCTCCGAGCAGGCGCCGACCAAACTCGGCCTGCGCCCAGGTCAAACCATCAAGGTCGAAGACGCCATCAAGGGGCTGGTGACGCGCTCCGCCAACGACGCGGCCGTCGTGATCGCGGAAGCCATCGCCGGCGACGAAGGCGATTTCGCCCAGCTGATGACGCGCAAGGCGCGTGCGCTCGGCATGACCAGGACGGTGTACCGCAACGCCTCCGGCTTGCCCAACGACGCGCAGATCACCACCGCGCGCGATCAGGCGACCCTGGGCCGCGCCATCCAGGACCGCTTTCCGCGCTACTACCGCTATTTCGCCACCGCGTCATTCAACTATCGCGGCCATTCGATCCGCAACCACAATCGCCTGCTCGGCAACGTCGAGGGCGTCGACGGGATCAAGACCGGATACACCCGCGCCTCGGGCTTCAACCTCGTGACCTCGATGCGCCGTGGCAACCGCCATCTGGTCGGCGTTGTGCTCGGAGGCCGCAGCGGCGGTTCGCGCGACGCCATCATGCGCAATTTGCTTGCTGAAAATCTCGAAAAGGCTTCGACCAAACGCACCGTTGCCGCAATCACCGAGCGCAACGCCTCAGGCGCCAACGCGGATGTGGCCGAGGCCGCCGAGCGGCCGACGCCGATGGCGCAGCCCCAGACTGCCGTCCAGGTCGCCTCCGCGCCGTCGGAGCCCGCCGCAGCGCCCACGACCCGTTCGATCGCACCGGCTTCAAAGCCGTCCATCTTCGCCGCCGCGGCCGCAGCAGTGCCGCCGCATGCCAAGGCCGAGCCTGCGCCTTTGACCAACGGCGTCATTCAAACCCAGCAGATCGCCGCAATCCCCGGCTCATCCGAGCCGATGAAGCCAGTCCGGGTCAAGACGGTCCAGGTCAAGGCCGGAGCGGTCAAACTGGCCTCCGCCGGTCCGGCTCAGCCGGCAACCCCGGTCACTAATGCGATCCCGCCGGCGCGCGTGGAAGTCCCGGAGACCTCCGGCGCGGTGGTCGCCAAAGCCGAAACCGGCAAGGTTGAGGTCGCCAAGACCCAGGTCGCCAGGACGGAAGTCGCCAAACCCGAAATGCCGCCGCAGCCGGCCAACCACGGCACCGGAAACGGAATCCTCGGCGTGTTGCCCGCCACGAGCGCCCCGCCCGCCCCCGCCTCGCAGGCGATGGCCTATGCCGAGCCGGCGCCCCGCGCGCAACCGCAGACCGTTCAGCAGAATGTCGCCATCAAGCCGGCCGCCGCCCACACCGGATGGATCGTTCAGGTCGGTGCGCTGGAAAGCGAAGGCGAAGCGCGCGCGCGTATCGAAGCCGCCCGCGGCCAGGCCCGCGGCCTGTTGGCCAAGGCCGAGCCGTTCACCGAGCCGGTGGTCGCCAAGGGTGACCGGAAGCTGTACCGGGCCCGCTTTGCCGGCCTCGACCGCGACCAGGCCGAAGCGGTATGCCGGACCCTGAAGCGCTCCGACATCTCCTGCATCACTGTACGCAACTAACCCCTCACCTCGCTTGAGGTCGCGATGCCGGCGCCACGCGCCGGCATTTTCGTATTTGGCGGGATCGCACGGCAAATCCCGCGCTTGCAAACTTCTCGTCAAGAATTTGCGGTTAATACTAAATGACCAAAGATCGACCACGCCGGACAACGGCGGGCGGCAACGGGGCGTTGGACGGAGAAGACCAGAAGCGACTTTCGGCTTGTAGCGTTCGGTGGCGTTGCCCGGAGTTAGCTTAGATGCGTGCGAAGCAAAGTATCCTTGGCCTCGTTTACACGGGCGGCGAGGTACGTAGACCCCCCCTGGTCGGGATGCAGTTTCTTCATGAGCGCGCGATGCGCCCGTCCGATCTCGCTGCGCCCCGCCCCCGGCTGCAGGCCAAGGATCTGGTAGGCCTCCTCGTCCGTCATTTTGCCGCTCGACGCCGGGCGGCTCTGCCCCCCTGCCGCGTGTCCCTGCGCGTCCTGACGCCAGGCGGGAAACCGGCGGTCCAGATAGCTTTCAAATAGCGCGACGCTCTCGGCATCGAAGCCTGAAATCATCGCCGTCAGCTGCGGCAGATCGAATTCGTCCAGCGAATGGCCGGCGTGAGGCCCGGCCACAATCCGGCCCGTCAGCTCGCCGGTGTCGTGATCGAGCGTCATGTCGAGGTATTGCGAACGGACCCTCGAGGTCTGCCCGGCGGAGCGCTTCGCTCCGGCGCCGAAGATCCCGCCGATATTGCTGAAACCTGACGGCCCGAACGGCGACCAGCCGAGCAGCCCGGCGCCGAAGATGCCAAGCGGGATCGCCACGGCCAGTTCACCCTTGAGGCCGGTAAAGGCGGCCACCGCAAGCGCCACGATGCCGCCGCCGATCTTGATGGCACGGGCCAAAATAACCGGGTTGGCCGCACGAAACATCTGCAGCAGCGAATAGAGCAGGATAACGGCGACGACGCCGGCGATCAGGGTTGGCATCTGCCCAATAT
>JBAQER010000212.1:0-9626 GCA_049286845.1 Bradyrhizobium sp. | reverse complement strand
GCGCGACAATGCGGACATGACACCCTCCCAAGTTGTATTTTTGTGGGTCGATGATGCGCCGGTCACCGGCTTTCCGCAAGCGGCCGGTCAAGAAGGGTACACCATCAAGGACGGCAACTTCACCGCTAGCGGCAATCCAGGTCCGCCGCAGCATAAGTGCAAGCAGCGGACCGACGCACCGCCATCGCGTGCGTTAGCCGGCGCTTGCTTCGCAAGCTCCTCAGGATGAGGTCCGTGCGAGACCCGCGCATGGGCGCGCACCTCAGGATGACGGCTGAAGCCGCCTCAATCCCACACCGGCGCGAAGCCGGGATTGACGCAGCGCTTGTCCTTCGGCAGCGCCGCGATCGCCTTGATGTCCTCGTCATCGAGCCCGACATGCAGCGCGTCGAGATTGGCCTTTTGACTCTCGCTGCGCGACGCTTTCGGGATCGCGGCCACGCCGTCCTGGTCGAGCAGCCATTTCAGCGCCACCTGCGCCGCGCTGGCGCCGTGCTTGCGGCCGATCGCCATCAGCGTCTCGTCGGACGCCACGCGCCCTTGCGCCAGCGGGCAATAGGCCACCAGCGGGATCGACCTCGCGCCGAGATATCGGCGCAGCGGCGTCTGATCCAGCATGACGTGATATTCGACCTGGTTGCAGGCGATCGGCGCCCCGATCTCCTCGACCACGGTCTTCAGCAGCGCGAGGTTGAAATTGGCGACCCCGATGGCGCGGGTGCGGCCCTCTTCCTTCAGCTTCATCAGCGTCTCGAAAATCGCCGGCAGGTTCATGTTTCTCGACGGCCAATGCACCAGATAGAGATCGACGCGATCGAGCCCGAGCTTGTTCAGGCTGGCGTCGAACGCCCGGCAGATCGCGTCCGGCGCCAGGTTCTCGTGCCAAACCTTGGTGGTGACGTGCAGATCCCCGCGCGCGACGCCAGAAGCGGCAATCGCGGCGCCGATCGCTTCCTCGTTGCCATACATCTCCGCGGTGTCGATATGCCGGTAGCCGAGACCGAGCGCGCCTTCCACCGCCGCGCGGCAGGCATCGCCCTGCAGGCGAAAGGTGCCGAGCCCGAGCCGCGGCAGGCTGATGCCCTGGGTTTGCAGAGGTTCCATGGATGCTCCTGAGGCTCGAACCGCCGGACGAGTAACGGCGATGCGGCGTGAACTGGTTTTTGTTGAGGGGATCGGTCAGACAGCGTATCAGCTTTGGTCTGCCCGCGGCGCTGGGCTCAAATCAAGATCGGGTTAGATAGACGATGGGCAAGGCGTTACGACAATGGCTGGAGAGCCATGAACTGCCCGCGATCGTTGCCGGCGTGGTCGGCGTGCTGGTGGTGCTGTCGCTCCTGTTGGTGCTGGGCGGCTATCTGTTCGTGACGCGCTGAACTGATCGCGCCGGCGCCCGGTCACCTCCAGTTGCAGATACCGCCGGACCTGCACGGCCAGGCCTGAATCCGCCTATCCGACGCCTGCGCATCGAGCGGATTGCCGTGCCGCCGCGCCAGCTTGGTGCGGGCTGCGCCGCGCGGCGGCTCCGCGCGCCGATGCGCAATGCGAGCCTTGGTCGGCGTGGCGGGTTCGGCGCGGGCCGTCGAGGGCGCGCGATCGGCCCGTGCCTCGATCCGAACCGGCGCGAAGCGGGCGTCAGGCCCCAACCGCTTCGGCGACAGCGCCGCCCTGGAAAGGTCGAGGCCGAGGTACTCGTCCGGACGGTACTCGTCTGCGATCGATGCGCCGCTCCATGCCAGCAGCATGATGCAGGTCATGGCGGCCAAGCCGTTCCGGAAGACATTATTGGCGACCATCGCAGGCCTCCTGAAACATTCGAAGAGGGAACGCCCATGATCTAGGAAGCAGAACGCGCAATGCCAGCCGATCCTGCCGGCAAGGTTAGCGCGGCGGGTGTTACCGGAACTGTCCCCGCCCCCGTCACGGCTTGGCGCTTCCCCTGTGGGAAAATCGTCCGGAAACGCCCCTCAGAATAGATATCGTATCTATCACTTGTTGACATTTTAACATCATTAATTATCATGTACCAATGATGATTGATATCCGCCGGGGACCCGCCAGTGAGGCAAACGCGTGATCACGGCAGCCCAGTTGCGGGCGGCCCGGGTGCTCCTCGGCATCGATCAACGCCAGCTCGCGGAGCTGTCCGGACTTTCGGTGCCCACCATTCAACGCATGGAGGCAAGTGAAACGATGGTTCGGGGCAACGTCGATTCACTGGTCAAGCTGATCGCCGCATTCGACGCGGCCGGGATCGAGATGATCGACGAAGGAGCCGTCAGTCATTCGCAGGGGCGCGGGGTGCGGCTGAGAGCCCCTTCAGGTTCGGCCAAGCCGCTTCCGGGCGCTCGATCGGACAACAAATGATTGCTGCGCCCGCTGTCTCCGCCGTCGTCCTGCAAATGTCCTGCGTCGCGGGGTTGCTCGGGCTCGCGATTCTCGCGATCGCATTGAGCCGCAGCAAGAGCGCCACTGCGGTGATCTACGGCGCGACGTTGGTAATCTGCCTGGCCGCCTTGGCCGGGTCCCTCACCTGGCTGCTTGGCGGCGCGGCCAAAGCCACCGAACTGATCCTGCCGATCGGATTGCCGTGGCTCGGCGCCCATTTTCGCCTCGACGCCCTGGCTGCGTTCTTCCTGATCGTCGTCAATCTGGGCGGCGCGGCGGCAAGCCTCTACGGGCTCGGCTACGGCCACCACGAGCATACGCCGTATCGCGTGCTGCCGTTCTTCCCCGCCTTCCTGGCCGGCATGAACCTCGTGGTGCTGGCGGACGATGCCTTCTCCTATCTCCTGTGCTGGGAATTCATGTCGCTCGCTTCATGGGCGCTGGTGATGGCGCACCACCGCGAAGCCGGCAACGCCAAGGCCGGCTACGTCTATCTGGTGATGGCAAGCTTCGGCACGCTGGCGCTGCTGCTGGCGTTCGGCCTGCTGGCCGGAGCGGCCGGAGATTACGGCTTTGCCGCCATTCGCAACGCGCCGCATACGCCGTATGTAGCCGCATTGGTATTGATCCTGATGCTGCTCGGGGCCGGTTCGAAGGCCGGCCTGGTGCCGCTGCATGTCTGGCTGCCGCTCGCGCATCCGGCGGCTCCGAGCCACGTTTCGGCGCTGATGAGCGGCGTCATGACCAAGGTCGCTATCTACGGTTTCATCCGCGTCGTCTTCGATCTCCTGGGACAGCCGAGCTGGCCGGCGAGCGTGATCGTGCTTTTCCTCGGCAGCATCACCGCCGTCATGGGCATCCTGTATGCGATGATGGAGAAAGACTTGAAGCGCCTTTTGGCCTACAGCACGATCGAAAACGTCGGCATCATCTTCGTCAGCCTCGGCCTGGCGCTGGCGTTTCAGGCCAACGGCCTGAAGCTGCCCGCCGCACTCGCCTTCACGGCCGCGCTGTTTCATGTGCTCAACCACTCGTTCTTCAAGAGCCTGCTGTTCTTCGGAGCCGGCGCCGTCCTGATGTCGACCGGCGAGCGCGACATGGACAAGTTGGGCGGCCTTATCCACCGGATGCCGTTCACCAGTTTCGTCGTGCTGGTGGGCTGCGTCGCGATCTCGGCGCTGCCGCCCTTCAACGGCTTCGTTTCGGAATGGCTGATGTTCCAGGCCGTGCTGCAAAGTCCGGAACTGCCGCAATGGGCCTTGAAGATCATGGTGCCTGCGGTGGGCGCCATGCTGGCGCTGGCCGCGGCATTGGCGGCCGCCTGCTTCGTCAAGGCATTCGGCGTGACCTTTCTCGGACGGCCGCGCAGCCCGGCGGCGGAAACCGCCGGCGAAGTCGATCGCTATTCGCTTTCGGCGATGTTCATCCTCGCCGCGCTCTGCCTCTTGGCCGGCATCCTGCCGGGGCCGGTGATCGACGCGCTGTCGCCGGTCGCGGTCGAGATCCTCGGCGGCCGCCTGCCGGTGCAGGCCCATGTGCCGTGGCTTACGATCGTGCCGATCAGCGAAAGCCGGGGCTCCTATAACGGATTGCTGGTGATGGTGTTCATCACGATATCCGCTTCGCTCGCGGTCTATTTCATTCACCGCTTCGCTTCGCATGCGCTGCGGCGGGGACCGGCCTGGGGCTGCGGCTTCACCGATCCGACGCCTTTGGCGCAGTATTCGGGCGCGAGCTTCGCTCAGCCGATCCGCCGGGTGTTCGGCACCATGGTGTTCCACGCCCGCGACCATGTCGACATGCCTGCCCCCGGCGATACCAGGCCGGCGCGGCTCAGGATCGAACTGCACGACCTGGTCTGGGAGGGAATGTACCAGCCGCTCGCAGGCGCGGTCGGCTTCGCCGCCGACCGGCTCAACCGGCTGCAGTTCCTGACCATCCGCCGTTACCTCAGTCTCGTTTTTGCCACCCTCGTCACGCTGCTCCTGGTGCTCGCGATATGGTCGTAATCTCGGACATCCTCGTTCAGGGCATACAGATGCTGCTGGTGCTGCTGCTGGCGCCGCTGCTGACCGGCTTCGTGCGCAAGATCAAGGCCCGGATGGTGCGCCGCCAGGGACCTTCGGTGTTTCAGCCCTATCGCGACCTGCTGCGCCTTTTGCGGAAGGAAGTGGTGCTGGCCGACAACGCGTCGTGGCTGTTCCGCGTCACGCCCTACGTGACCTTTGCGGCGATCTGGGTCGCCGCCGCGCTGGTGCCCACCTTCGCCACCGGCCTGTTGTTCAACTGGACCGCCGACCTGATCGCAATCGTCGCGCTGCTCGGAAGCGCCCGCTTCTTCCTGGCGCTGGCCGGCATGGACGTCGGCACCAGTTTCGGCGGCATCGGCTCCAGCCGCGAGGTCATGATCGCCGCACTGGCGGAGCCGGCGATGCTGCTGATCTTCTTCTGCATGGCGCTGGTCGCGGGCTCCACCCAGCTTTCCACGGTCGCCAATTTCATGGGTTCGTCCGGCGTCGGCTTGCGGGTGTCGCTGGGAATGGCAGTGATCGCGCTGATCATGGTGGCGCTGGCCGAGAACGCGCGAATCCCGGTCGACAATCCGGCCACGCATCTGGAACTCACCATGGTGCATGAAGCGATGGTTCTCGAATATTCGGGACGCCATCTCGCCATGATCGAATTCGGCGCGTTCCTCAAGCTCCTGCTCTATATCTCGCTGATCGCCTGCGTATTCTTTCCCTGGAAGATCGCGCTGTTCGGCACCGGACCGCTGGCCTACGCGGTCGGCGCCGGTGTCTACCTCGTCAAATTGGCGGTGGCCGGCTTCCTGCTCGCGCTGTTCGAGACCGCCACGGCGAAGATGCGGGTGTTCCGCGTTCCGCAGTTTCTCGGCGCGGCCCTCATGCTGGGCCTGCTCGGTACCCTCCTGCTGTTCGTGTCGAGGAGCCTTTGATGCACAACCTCGCCTTCGACATCTCGCATACGCTGGCCGGCGGCCTCGTCCTGATCAGCTTCATGATGCTGTACCAGGACCGGCTCTATTCGCTGCTCAACGTCTTTGCGCTGCATGCCGTGGTGCTCGCGCTTTCCGTCGCCTGGCAGGCCTACGTCCAGGACGCGCCGCATCTCTACGTCACCGCGGCGATCGCGCTGGTCTTCAAGGCGATCGTGATTCCGGTGGGATTGCACCGCATCGTCAAGCAGCTCGGCATTCATCGCGATATCGAGTCGGCGGTGGGTATCGGCCCGACCATGCTGGCCGGGATGGGGCTGGTCGCGCTCTCCATGGTGCTGATGCTGCGGGTGACCTCCGAGGCCGATCCGCTGGCGCGCGAGGATCTCGCCTTTGCGCTGTCGGTGGTGCTGCTTGGATTGCTGGTCATGGTGACGCGCCGCAACGCCGTCAGTCAGGTCGTCGGATTCATGTCGCTGGAGAACGGGCTGGTGCTGGCGGCGACCGGCGCCAAGGGCATGCCGCTGGTGGTCGAGATCAGCGTGGCTTTCTCGATCCTGATCGCTTTCATCGTCATCGGCATCTTCCTGTTCCGGATTCGCGAACGCTTCGATTCCGTCGACGTCTCCGCGCTCGACGACTTCCGGGGCGAACGGCGATGAGCGTGGCTCCCTTCAATCCCGTGACGGCCGTACTGCTGATTCCGATCGTCTCGGCGGCCCTGTTGGCCGTATTGCCCGGCTACCGGCTGACGGCGCGCCTCAACGTGGTCGCCAGCCTCTCGACCTTTCTTTCGGCGCTGTCGCTGTTCGCGATCGACCGTCCGCACCCCGGGCCCTACGTGCTGATCGACGACCTCAACATCGTCTTCATCGTGCTCAACACCTTCGTGGGTTTCACGACCAGCATCTTCAGCGCCAGCTACATCGGGCACGAACTGGAGACCGGCCGGCTGACCCCGGTATACCTGCGTTTCTACCACGCCATGTACCAGATCATGATGTTCGGCATGAACCTCGCCTTCGTGTCGAACAATATCGGCCTGATGTGGGTCGCGGTGGAAATCGCCACACTGACCACGGTGCTGATGGTCGGCATCTATCGCACCCACGCCGCGCTGGAAGCGGCGTGGAAATATTTCATCCTCGGCAGCGTCGGCATCGCGTTCGCGCTGTTCGGCACCATCCTGGTCTACATGGCAGCACGCCCGGTAGTCGGCGAAGGCCAGGACGGCATGGTCTGGACGCTGCTGATCCAGCATGCCGCGACGTTCGACCCTGCTTTGCTCAACGTCGCCTTCGTGTTCCTGTTTCTCGGCTACGGCACCAAGGTCGGCCTGGCGCCGCTGCATGCCTGGCTGCCCGACGCGCATGCCGAAGGCCCGACCCCGATATCGGCGGTGCTGTCGGGCCTGCTCCTGAACGTCGCGCTCTATGCGCTGCTGCGCTTCAAGATATTGCTCGCCGCCAATCCGGCCGCGATTGCGCCCGGCCCGCTGATGGTGACGATGGGGCTGGTCTCGCTGATCTTCGCCGCCTTCATGCTCTACCGCCGGCGCGACATCAAACGCCTGTTCGCCTATTCCTCGATCGAGCACATGGGCATCATCGTGTTTGCGTTCGGCATGGGCGGCCCGCTCGCCAACTTCGCCGGGCTGCTGCACATGGTGATGCACAGCCTGACCAAGTCGGCGATCTTCTTCGCCGTCGGGCACATTTCGCAGATCAAGGGCACCCAGCGGATATCCAGGATCCGCGGCCTGACGGTGACCCATCCGGCGCTCGGCTGGGGCCTCGTGGTGGGCGTCGCGGCGATCGCCGGATTGCCGCCGCTCGGCATCTTCATGAGCGAATTTCTCGTCGTGAGTTCCACCTTTGCGCGGCAGCCGCTGCTCGCGATCGCGCTGGTGTTCGGGATCCTGCTGGCCTTCGGCGCATTGATGCTGCGCCTGACCAGCGTCGCGTTCGGCGAACCCCGCGGCAGCACGGCGTCGGCCGAGGCCTCCTATGTGCCGATGTTCGCCCATCTCGCGCTGGTCTTGGGCGCGGGCATCTATCTTCCCGCGCCGCTCGTGGTCTGGTTCCAGCATGTCGCTCGCCTGCTAGGATAGTCCAAAGGGATCACAGCAAATGCCGTCACTGATCGATCTCATCCAGGAAGGCCGCAAGGTCGAACAACACGGTCCGTGGCCGCGCGCCGTGGTGGATGCTTCGGTCTGGCGATTTGCGGCAGGGGAGCTGGCGCAGGGAAACTGGAGCCTGCTCGGCCTGTGGGGTGAACCCGCAACTGTGCACATGGCGATCCTGGATGCGCGCACCGCCGACGTCGCCGTGGTCAGCCTGGATTGTCCCGATCGCGCTTTTCCTTCGGTCGGCAGGCAGCACCCGCCGGCGCTTCGGCTGGAGCGCACCGTCAACGACCTGTTCGGACTGGCGGCGGAAGGCTTGCCGGATACCCGCCCCTGGCTCGATCACGTCAGGTGGGGCGTGCGGTTTCCCCTCGGCGACCGCATCGATGCGTTGCCGGAGGCAACGCCCTATCGCTTCCTGCCGGCGGAGGGCGACGGCCTGCACCAGATCGCGGTCGGTCCGGTGCATGCGGGAATCATCGAGCCCGGCCATTTCCGCTTCACGGCGAGCGGCGAGACCGTGGTCCGGCTCGAGCAGCGGCTCGGATACGTCCACAAGGGCATCGAGGGACTGATGACCGGCGCCGGTTACGAGCGGGCCGTCCAGCTCGCCGGGCGCGTCTCCGGCGACAGCACCGTCGCCTATTCCTACGCGTTCTCGCGAGCCGTCGAAGCGGCCCTGCAGCTCACCGTGCCCGATCGCGCGGTGTGGCTGCGCGCGCTGCTCGCCGAACTCGAGCGGCTCGCCAATCATCTCGGCGACATCGGCGCCGTCTGCAACGATGCCTCCTTTACGCTGATGCACGCGCATTGCAGCGTGCTGCGCGAGAGCGTGCTGCGCGCATCCCACAGCGCGTTCGGTCATCGATTGCTGCGGGATATCATCGTGCCCGGCGGCGTGACCCGCGACATCGACAAGCAAGGGCCGGAAACCATCCAGGCGACGCTGGACAACATCCGCCTGCGCTTCCCCGATTTGATCGAACTATACGACAACACCGCATCGCTGCAGGATCGGACTGTCGATACCGGCATGCTCAAACCGGCAATGGCCCAACAATATGCCGCGGGAGGCTATGTCGGCCGCGCCGCCGGCCGGTCCTTCGACGCGCGCCGCACGCTTTCCTATGCGCCGTATGACAGTCTGCGCTTCGAGGTGCCGGTCCTGAACGAGGGCGATGTCAACGCGCGGGTCTGGATCCGTATCCGCGAGGTCGAGCAGAGCCTTTCCCTGATCGACCAGATCCTGGAACGGCTCCCCGGCGGACCGCTGGGAACCCATGCCGGCCATATCCGCGAAGCGCGGGAAGGCATCGCGATCGTCGAGGGATTCCGCGGCGACGTTCTGGTCTGGCTCCGCCTGCGGGATGGCCGGATCGAACGTTGCCACCTGCGCGACCCAAGTTGGTTTCAATGGCCCCTGCTCGAAGCCGTGATCGAGAACAACATCGTCGCGGACTTTCCGCTCTGCAACAAGTCGTTCAACTGCTCCTATTCGGGCCAGGATCTCTAGCGATGCGCAAGCTGCTGTTTGAAAGCCTGTTTCGCCGGCCGTTCACGGAAACGGCGCCGTCGCCGGACGATGCCGCGCTGAGCGAGCTTGCAGCCGCAGTCGGCCGCGCGGCGCGGCGGCGGCTCGGCCGCAGCCTCTCGATCCGCGAGGTCGACGCCGGGTCCTGCAACGGATGCGAACTGGAAATCCACGCGCTCAACAACGCCTATTACGACGTCGAACGCTTCGGCCTCCGCTTCGTGGCCTCGCCGCGCCATGCCGATGTCCTGATGGTGACCGGTCCCGTCACCAAGAACATGCGCGAGGCGCTGGAGCGCACCTATCATGCGACCCCCAATCCGAAATGGGTGGTCGCGGTCGGCGATTGCGCGCGCGATGGCGGCTGTTTCGCCGGCAGCTATGCGATCGTTGGCGGCGTCGCCGAGGTGATCCCGGTCGACTTGCACATACCGGGCTGCCCCCCCAATCCGATGACCATGCTGCAAGGGCTGCTGGCGCTGCTCGAACGGGTGGATGCCGTCACCTCCTGAAGATCATCTCGATGCCGCTGTCTGAGCGGGCCCGGCGCGAGCCCATCGTGGCAGGCATCAATTCATCGGGCCCGCTCGAGGGCGCGCGCGGAGGACGTCTTGGGTTGCCGC
>JBAQER010000211.1:0-3722 GCA_049286845.1 Bradyrhizobium sp. | reverse complement strand
CGGCTGCTGCGGTTGCCGCGCGCATTCTTCCCGTGGCGCATGCCAGCGACGGCGGCGGCTCGATCCGTATTCCCGCTTCCGCCTCCGGCGTGTTCGGATTGAAGCCGACCCGCGCGCGCAATCCGCTCGGTCCCGATCGCGGCGAAGGCTGGGGCGGATTTTCCTGCGGCCATGTGGTGAGCATCAGCGTCCGCGACAGCGCCGCGATGATGGACGCGGTCCACGGACCTGAACCGTCGAGTCCCTATGTGGCGCTGCCGCCGGCGCGGCCATTCCTCGAGGAGGCCGGACGCGATCCCGGGCGGTTGCGCATCGCTTTCACCGACAAATCGCCTTATGGCGATGCCATCGATCCGGAAATCGCCGCGGCCACCCGTGAGATCGCGGCGCTGCTTGCCGGCCTCGGCCATCACGTCGAGGAAGGGGTGCCGCCGCTCGCCGCCGATCCGGCGGTCGCGATGTCGACCATCGTGGCCGCCAATACCGCGCTGAATGTTCGGTTTGCCGAGCAGCGCTTCAAGCGCGCGATGACGACAGACGATTTCGAGGTGCTGACGCTGGCGAGCGCCCACAACGCGCAAAAGGCGACGTCGACCGACTATGTGGCCGCGCAACTGGCTGCATTCCAGATTTCGCGGGCGCTGGCTACCTTCTTCGAGAGCTGCGATGTGTTCCTGTGCCCGACGCTATGTTCGCCGCCGCTGCGGATTGGTGAATTGAACACCATGTCGGAGGATCTGTCGCACATCGCCCCGATCCTGCGGCGCTATATGCCGGCCACCGCGATGTTCAACATGTCCGGCCAGCCCGCGATGTCGGTGCCGCTGGCATGGAATGCGGCCGGATTGCCGCTCGGCATGATGTTCTCCGCCAGATTTGGCGACGAGGGAACTTTATTCCGTCTGGCGGGGCAACTCGAACAAGCGCGGCCCTGGAAGGACAAATTGCCGCCGGTATGCGCGTAAGCGCGCACTTGCCACGGACAAAACTCAGCCTCATTCGCGCGCGAAGAAAAGGCACCGGCACGGTAACGGGGACACCGATTCCGCTGACGGAACTTTCATCCGGAGGCGAATCGTGAGCCAAAGCGACCCGACCGATCATGCGCTGGCGGCCATTGCCAGCATCCTCGATCACCCGGAGCCTCATCGCGAACCGGAGGAGAAGACCGCGGTCGAGGATGAGCCCGTCGTGCCGGTGGCAGTCGAGGCCGATGGCTATTCGAAGTTCGGTCCCGGCCCGATGACGGCGCTCCGCTTCAAATGGACCGTTCGCCGCGACGACGATGGCGAATATTATGTGCATGAGACGATCGGCGAGAGTTCCGCACCTGTCGTCACGGGGCCGCTGCCCCCCGACGCCGCCATCAGGCTGGTGGACGATCGCGCAAGCGAGGCGCGGCAGCGGTTCGAACAGCTTCGAAGCGAAATGGCCGGACGCGCCGCGGCCGCTAACCTCGTCCGGAGAGACAGCGGCGAGATGTGATCTGCGCAGGCGTCAATGACCGGCGTTTCCGCAAATTGACCGGGTCTGCGATCCCAAATTAGACTGGCTTGCAAGGACGCATTTGAACCAAACCCCGCTAACACACGACTCATAACCATGAACGTGATGTAGATCACGTTGCAGAACACCGCCGCAACGTACGGTCGACACTGAGATTTCACTGCTCAGGGGATCATGATGAGGAAGCTTTTTGCTGTCGCCGCCCTGTTGCTGGCGAGCACGGCCGCGCAGGCCCAGTACACCTTCGAATATGGCGGACGCACCATCCGCATCGATCCGGATCGCGGCACGGTTTCGATCCCCGGCGTCTACGACAACACCGGACGCAAGGCCAAGCGCTCGCGCGACGATCAGGACACGGACCGTACGCCCAAACAGGCGCCGCAGCAGGCGAAGAACGATCCACAGGCGCCTGTCGCTGAGCCCGCACCTGCGCCCGTCCAACAAGCCCCTGCAGCAGCCGCGCCTTCAGCCGAGCCTTCCAGGGCAACTGCGAATGTCGCACCGGCGGATGCCGCCCCTTCGGCACAACCTCCAGCCAGTGCACCCGCGCCACAGCCTCAGCAGAATGCGGCGCCCGCTGTGCCACCCGCGCCGGCTGCCCAACCCGCCCCTGCTCCCGTCGTGGCGACGGCTCCCCCGGCGCCAGCAGCAGTCCCCGCTCCGAAACCGCAGGCCCCCGTGGCGGCCAACTCGCCGCTCGGCGTCTGGCTGACCGAGGAGAAGGAAGGCCGAGTCCGGATCGAGCAATGCGGGCCCAATCTCTGCGGGTATTCCGTGGACGCCAGGTCGAACCAGAACGGTGAGCAGGTTCTGATCAACATGAAGCCCACCAAGGACTCCAAATGGAGCGGGCGAATTCTCGACCCGAATTCCGGCAGCACCTATGACTCGACGATCGCGCTGAAGGGCAATGACAGCCTGCGCGTTCAGGGTTGCGCGTTCGGCGGCATGTTCTGCGGCGGTCAGACCTGGAGCCGGCTGAACTAGGTCGCGTCGTCCATCGCAGTCGTCAGCATAACGGCGCCGGTGACGGCGCTGTTTTTACGAGTGGGCTTCCGATACGGCCAATCCGGCCAGGCAGCCTTGCTGCGCGCCGTCCATCGATCCGGAATTAACCTTGGAGTATGCAGCACGTCACGTCGTGGCATGTCGATGCGGCGTTCGCGCCAGGATAGTCGCCGAAGTGACTACCATCACATTCTGCGGCAAATGCCTGTGCGACCATGCAGGCGTCCAACCAGGAGGTCGCGCCATGCAACCGTTTTGCAAGATGCTTATTGCCAGCCGCATCCTGATCCTCGTCGGCATGTCGGCCGTCACACCGGCTGCGGCGTCGACGTTCGACGGCGCGTGGAATGTCCAGATTGCCTCGAGCAATGCGGCCTGCCCCAGCGGGACGAGCGTCTCGATCGACATCAACAACGGTCAGGTCGAGTCCAACAATGCCTCGGTTACCGCATCAGGCCGCGTCGCCGACGCCGGCAACATCAGCGTCACGCTCTCGAGCGGCATGAAGCGGGCAGTCGGCTCGGGCAGACTCACCGCCACGTCGGGATCGGGTACGTGGCGCGGCGCCATGTGCTCCGGCACCTGGACGGCGCAGCGGATTTGACGGAACGACGAATCGTTATCCGACCTTGGCCGAATAGTCCGCCTCACTCACCGGCTCCATCCAGCTGACATAGCTGCCATTCAGCGATTCCTGCATCGCGATATGGGTCATGCCATTGGCCGGTGAAGCGCCGTGCCAATGTTTTTCACCCGGCGGAATCCAGACCACGTCGCCAGGCCGGATCTCGCGCACCGGCTGGCCCGCGGTCTGCACCCGGCCGACGCCTGCGACGACATACAGGGTCTGGCCGAGCGGATGCGAATGCCAATTCGTCCGCGCGCCCGGTTCGAAGGAGACGCGGGTCGAGACGATCCGTGCCGGCGCTTCGGCGGCAATGATCGGATCCTGCCACACCGTGCCGACGAAATACTCTTTGGGCGCGCGGCGTGTCGGCCGAGACCCGGCGAGATGGATATCCATGAAGTCCTCCTTCTTGACTGCTAGTCCCTCATGGTGAGGAGGCGCTGTCCGGTGCGCCGTCTCGAACCATGAGACGATCCTTCGAGACGCGGCTATTTCTTCGTGGCGGCGTAACGTGCCTTGGTCTCGGCATTCATCGGATAGAGTCCGGGCAGCGCAGCGCCGCCGTTCACCTCTTCGA
>JBAQER010000210.1:0-1842 GCA_049286845.1 Bradyrhizobium sp. | reverse complement strand
GGTCGGTAGATGGCGGCAGTTGTAACCGACCAGCAGCGACAGCGTATGCCGGTAGATCCAGATCAGCGCGCGGCCGAGATTGCGCGGCAGGCGCTGAACCATTCCGGCGCAGGCCGAACAATCTGCTGAATGCTTCATGGGCAATTGGCTCATCGTTGAGCGATGGTTTGCTCGGTTCCCTTGCATGGAACCCGCACCGCATGTCTACGGATATGCAATTGAGTCACACCCGTCAAAATACCGCACCTGTTCGGTGGCGGTGCGGAAAATGTTAATAGACGCTTCTGTGACGCGAGGTTACTTTTTCATGACGCCGCTGTGACCGAATCCTTCGGCGTTGGAACTGGGGCCGTTACCACCGTCCGGCAAGGGGCTTGGGGAAGGAACCAAATTGAGGCTCGTGAAGTTGCTTCGATCCGGCGGCTGGGCGCTAATCGGCGCCGCCGCACTTTGCATCGTATTGCCTGCCATGATGGCCGGCGATGGCGGCCGTGCACATGCCGGCGTCACTCTCGAAGAACGCAAGTTGCCGATGAAGTTCAGCTGGGTCGCCTGCCAGCCGGATTGCCGGGGTTGGGTCAGCGCCGTCGGCATTGTGACTGCCGACAGCCCCAAGGATTTCGACGACTTCGCGCGCGGACGGCAGCTCGGCGGCGCCACCATCGTGCTGGATTCCAGCGGCGGCTCGGTCAATGATTCCATCGCGCTCGGGCGGCGCTGGCGCAGCCTCGGCATGCTGACGACGGTCGGCACCAGCATCCAGACCCGAAGTGCGCAGGGCGAGCGCGCGAGCGTTGCGCCCGAAGCCTATTGCGAGTCGATGTGCGTGTTCCTGCTGCTGTCGGGCAAGACACGTTACGTGCCCGAAGCGGGGCGTGTCAGGGTGCATCAGATCTGGATGGGCGACCGCGCCGACGATGCCAGGGCCGCGAGCTACAGCGCGCAGGATCTGATGATCGTGGAACGCGACATCGGGCGTCTCGCCAAATACACCTTCGACATGGGCGGTACGGGCGACCTGTTGTCGCTGTCGCTGAGCGTGCCGCCGTGGGAAGACCTGCACGAGCTGTCGCGGGCGGAATTGCGGCTGACCAACCTCGTCACCACGGATGCGGTCGCCGCGGTGCTGCCCCAGATGGATGGTTCCGCCGTGCCGATGGCCGAGGCGACGGCAAAACCTGTGCAGGATCGTTTCGTGAGCAAGGCGATCGACGAGGAAGCCCATCCGCAACCGGCGAAGTCGACCAAGACCGCGGAAGCCACGATGCCGACCGGCGGCGTTGCGGCGGCGGTTCCGGTTCAGAAGTAGCGGCAAATCCAGAACAACCGTCATTCCGGGGCGCGCAAAGCGCGAACCCGGAATCCAGAAATGATAGGAGCGAGATTCCGGGTCTGCGCCTGCGGCGCATCCCGGAATGACGAAGCGAATTCAGCCCTGCGCCGAGGCCGGCAGTTTCGCCTTTGACTCGATCTGGCCGATCGCATCGACCACGGCATCGAAGGTCAGCATCGTCGAGGCGTGCCGCGCCTTGTAGTCGCGCACCGGCTCGAGCAGCGCGATATCGGCCCACTTGCCCTCCGGCGGCCTGCCGTTTTCCTTCAGCATCCTGCGAACGGTCTCGCGTAACTCGCGCAATTCATTGGCGGTTGAGCCGACGACGTGACTTGCCATGATGGATGAAGAGGCTTGCCCAAGCGCACAGGCCTTCACGTCATGGGCGAAGTCGGTGACAACGGGGCCGTCCATCTTGAGGTCGATCTTGACGGTTGAGCCGCACAGCTTGGAATGCGCCGTGGCGCTGGCGTCGGGATCGGGGAGGCGTCCGAGCCGGGGTATGTTGC
>JBAQER010000209.1:0-10537 GCA_049286845.1 Bradyrhizobium sp. | reverse complement strand
GACCTGGAATCTGTAAAACGGCATGGAATATGAATGCCCAACCCTTGTTGTTCCCGCTTTGACTTCGATCAACCCCGCGGCTTGCCCTGCCTGAACATTTGTTAAGGGGAACCCGCAGGGCCTTCGCAGCCTGATCCTTCCGGTCGATGAACTCGACCGGCCTTGAAGACCTGGCTCCCTATGCCGCCAGCCGGCCACGGTTGTTTTCGGCGAGGATCGGGCGGATCAGCCGTCCGAAGCGCTCGGCCTCTTCGTCGTGCAGATAGCCGGACAGGCAGAACGAATGACAGCCGGCGTCGATGAACTGCTGCAGCGTCGCGGCGCATTGGGCGGGATTGCCGACCACCGCGATGCCGGCGCCGGGCCGCACCTTGGTGATGCCGGTCCATAGATGCGGCATCAACAGATCGCCATGCTCGCGGGCGAGCTCCTGTACCCGCCGGTTGGCTTCCGACTTGTTGTAGAGCGTCTTCATCTCCTGCTTCTGCCGCTCGGTCGCGTCGCGCACCAGCACATCGGCGGCCTCCCACGCATCGGCTTCCTCTTCGCGGCAGATCACCTGCAAGCGCATGCCGAATCCGATTGTGTTGTCGCGGCCATGGGCGCGGGCCATCTGTCTGATCTCGGCGATGTTGTCGGCGATGCGCCCGGGCAGGTCGCCCCAGAACAAATGCACGTCGGAATGCTTGGCCGACATTTCCCATGCCTGGCGCGAGCCGCCGCCGAGATAGAATTTCGGGAATGGCTGCTGCAGCGGCCGCGGCCGGATATGCGCGCCGGACAGCGTATGGAATTTGCCTTCGAAATGCACCGGACCGCGCGTGGTCCACAGCGCCTTCAGGATCGAAACCTCCTCCTCCATCAGCGCGTAACGCTCTTCCTTGGCGTAATGCACGCCTTCGCCTTCGACCTCGCTTTCGTTCTGGCCCGCGATCAGGTTGATGCAGATGCGCCCGCCCGACATCTGGTCGAAGGTCGAGATCATCTTGGCCAGCAGCACCGGGTTGATGTAGCCGGGCCGGGCCGCGATCAGCGGCTTGATCTTCGACGAACGCGCCGCCATGAACGCGCCGGTGATCCAGGCCTCCCAGCACACCGAGCCGACCGGGATCAGCAGGTATTCGAAGCCGGCTTTCTCCGCGGCCTGCACCACGCGGTCGCACAATTCCGGCGATCCCGGCACCTGGGCCTCGGGCACGCCATAGGCCGTGGTGTCGCCATGTGTGGGCAGGTACCAGCCGAATTCGAGCGGACGCATGAATTTCTCTCCTTGATGCGCGGCTTTGGCCTGCGCGATTTCCTCAAGGAGCAGTGTACAGGCTGCGTCGGGCGGGACAATCGGGGTATAGCCCCGACGGCGCCAGGCAGGCCTTTCAGCCTCAAATCCATCAGGAGGCGCTGACGATCTCGCGAGGATTGGTCGAACGGACAGATCGTTCGTCGACCAGATAGTTGGTCAGCAATGCGCCGGCCCACATGGCGGCAAGGGCCACCCAGGATGTCAGGGCAAAGATCGCTCCGCCGGTGACGCCGGCGCCGACGGCGCATCCGCCGGCCAGCATGCCGCCGAAGCCCATCAGCGCCGCGCCGAACAGGTAGCGGCTCATGCTCGGCCCGTCCTGAAATCCCTGCATCTTCCATTCGCCAGCCAACAGCGCGGCAAACAGCGAACCGGCGAACACGCCGGGAACCAGGCCGACGTCGAACCCCAGCTGCAAAGACGGTGAATTGATCAGTCCCATCAGCGTGTCGGCCGATGGCCCGATGAAACTGATGCTCTTGACCTGAACCAGATTGAATGAGGCTTGTGAGACGCGAAACGTCAACAGCCAGCCCGCCGCAACGGCAAGGCCGACGCCCACGGCGCTGGCGCCGGCAAGGGCGCCGACGCGGGCGCGCCGCGCCAGCCATAGCGCGCCGCCGAGCCCAAGCAGGCCCAGAAACAGGCCCAACGCTGCGCCGGCGTCGACGATTGCAAGCAGGCTGCGCGAAGGGCCGCCCTGCACGGTCCACAATTCGGACAGCGCTTCCCGGACCGGCGACAGGAACCCTCGCAGCGAGGCCTGGCCGACGATGGTGAGGACGAGCCCGGAAATGAGCGCCCGCAGATTTCCGGTCGCCGACAGAACCAATAGGCGGCTCGCGCAGCCGCGCGCCAGGATCATGCCGGCGCCGAACAGCACGCCGCCGATCAGGCTGCCGGAGAGGCTGCCTCGCGCGGCAAGCTGGCGGGCGCTGGAAACATCGAGCAGCCCCGAGGCGATGAGCGCATTGGTGCCGGCAACGGCGGCAGAGAACGTCAATAGCCAGATCGAGAACTTCGAGCCAAACAGCCCGTGCGAGAATTCGATCACGGCGGATCGCAGGCAGAATTTGCTCGACTGCGCGAAAGCGCCGAACAGCATTCCGATCAGCAGTCCGCCTGCGGCAAGAACCACCGCATCGCCGGCAAGATCGATGAATGATTCCAGATACAAGCCGTTCGGGCCTTTCATCGACCGGTGATCATTCTCCTGCGGGAACAATGCCGACAGACGGCCGCCAGTCATTGATTTGGCGCAATAGGGCACCCTGCCCCTTCAGCCCTTTGGAAGGACCGTGGCCGGCTCGGCCGGGCCGGGTTCAGGGGCAGAGATAGCCCACACCGCTCGGATTCTTGAAACAGCCGACCGATTCCGGCAGCAGGTGCTTGGGCAGCCACAATACGACTTCGGGAAAGAAGATGCAGAACGCGATGGCGGCGAAGAAGACGATATAGATCGGGAGCGATGCGAACATCGCCTTGCTGAAGCGCACACCGACGAACTTGGACGCCATCAGCAGCGCCAATCCGTAAGGCGGGGTGATCAGTCCGAACGCCAGCGTGACGATAATGACCACGCCCATGTGCACCGGATTGATGTCGGAGCTCTTGGTCAGATCGGCGATGATCGGCATGAAGATGATGATCGCGGGGATCGCGTCGATGAAATCGCCGACCACGACGAACAGCACGACCAGCAGCAGCATGATCATGAAGGGATCGCCGCCTGCCGCCGTCGAGATCCATTCCGACACCACTGCGGGCCCGCGCAGATAGGCCAGCATCCAGCCGAACACCGATGCGGCGCCGATGGTGATGAGCGGGATCGAATAGAGCAATCCGGTCAGCGCCAGGTCGCGCGGCAAATGCCGGACATGGCGCGGATTGAGCAGCGGGATCGCCACGAAGACGATGTAGGCCACGGCGATGATGCCTGCCTCGGTCGGCGTGAACTGGCCGGTGAGGATGCCGCCCATGATGATGAACGGAATCATCAGCGGTACCGCCGCCTTCTTGGTGGCGGTCGCGAAGGTGCCGAACGTCGCACGCTTGTGCTTGAGGCCGACGGGCCCGAAGAAATGGCTGTAGACCATCAACCCGATGCCTACGAACACGCCGGGCACCACGCCGCCGAGAAACAGCCCGCCGATCGAGACGTTGCCGGTCGCGCCATACACCACGGCCATGATGCTGGGCGGAATCAGGTTGGCCATGGTCGAGGCCGAGGCGATCAGGGCCGCGGTGAAGGCAAGGTCATATCCCTCCCGCTTCATTTCCGGCGCGAGGGTCCGCGACAGGATGGCGACGTCGGCGGCGGAGGAACCGGAGATGCCGGCAAAGAACATGCTGAAGATCGTCACCACCTGCGCGAGGCCGCCGCGCAGGTGGCCGACCAGCGTCTGCGACAGCGAAATCATGCGGACGGTGACGTTCGCCGACGTCATGAGATCGCCGACCAGCAGGAAGAACGGCACCGCCAGCAGGGCTTCGGTGTCCATCCCATTGAAGAGCTGCGCCATCATCGAGGCGAGGCTGACCGGGGTGAACGCCGTCACCACGAGCACGGCGGCGATCAGGGCAAACGCCACCGGCACGCCCATGTAGCCGAGAAACAGGAACAGAAATCCCATCAGGAAGATGAGCCCGCCGTTGGTGGTCACAGCGCTTTCCTCTTCTCGTCCGCGTGCGACGTGCCGACGAAGCCGTTCTTCCAGCCGTTGACCATTTGCTCGATAATGAAAATGGATACCAGGACACCGCACAGCGGAATCGCCGCGTAGAGGCTCGACAGCGGCGTCATTGACGGCATGCGCAGGCTCTTGAAGCCGTCCAGAAAGTTCAGATAGCCGAAATAGATCATGCAAAGGGCGACGCCGAGCACGACCAGCCGGTTGAACATTTCGAAGAACAGCCGCTTGTTGCCGGTCAGCGATTCCGCCAGCACGGCGAGATAGAGATGATCGTTGCGCCGTGTCGCTGCGCCGACGCCGATGAAGATGCCGTAGATGAAGAAGGTCATCGTCGCCTCCTGGAGCCAGAGCCAGGGGTGACCGATGGTGCGGGTGACGATGTCGCACATCACCAGGATCGAGAATCCGGTGATGGCGACGCCGCACAAGATCATCAGGACCTGCTCGAGCCAGTCCAGCGCCCGCCATTTCAGATAGCGCTGCTCCTGCAGGACGAGCCCATTGAATCCGCGCATGGTCGATTCTCGAATCCGGAAATTGGGAGACGACGATGCGGGGAGCCATTCGGCTCCCCGCATCGTGAGCGCGCTGCCTATTTCACGTTGCGCACCATGCCGAGGACCTTCACCGCGTGCGGTCCGAGGTCGGCCGCCAGCTTGTCCTGGATCGGCTTGCTGATCTGCGCGAAGCCGGTCTTGTCGACGTTCTTGACGACCTTGACGCCGATCTTCTCCAGCTTTGCCTGCGCCTCGTGTTCGAGCTTGAAGGCTGCCGTCGGTTCGTTGCGGCTGACCTCGTCGGCGGCCGCCTGCACCCACTTCTTCTGCTCGTCGGTGAGGCTGCTCCATACCTTGTCGCTGACGAACAGCGCGGCATTGTTCGCTTCATGCTCGGTGAGCGAGAGCACCGGCGCGGGTTCGTAGTGCTTGTTGACGAGATAGTTGTTGATGCCGTTTTCGGCCATGTCGACGACGCCGGTCTGCAGCGAGGTGTAGACCTCGCCGAACGGCATATGCACCACCTGCGCGCCGTAGGCCGGGAACGTGGTGTCCTCGGTCACCGTGGCCTGCACCCGCATCTTGATACCCTTGAGGTCGGCGACCTTCTCGACCGGCTTCTTGCCGTACATGTGCCGCAGGCCCTGCGATCCCAGCCCGAGCATATGCGCGCCCTTCATCTTGGCCGCGTACAGCTCCTTCATCGCCGCGATCACGGCGGGATCGCCGAGCACCTTGATGGCATGGGCTTCGTCGCGGAAGATGAAGTGAATCGAAAATACGCCGGACTCCGGTTGCGCGGTCGAGGCGTTCGCGGTCGACAGCATCACGAAGTCGATGTCGCCGGTTTGTACCTTCTGCAGGGTCTGCGCCTCGGTGCCGAGCTGGGCGCCGGGATATTGATTGATCGAGAGCGTGCCCTTGCTCAGCTCGCCCAGCTTCTTGTTGAAGATTTCGGCGCCGATGCCGTAGCCGCTGTTCTTGGGCTGGTCGTAGGCGAACGAGAACTCGCGTTTCTGCGCGTGTGCAGCCGACGAAACCATCGCCAGTGCGGCGCCGAGCAGAATGCCGCGCGCAAGCGGCAGATACCGTGAAACGGACATTGAACTCCTCCCCTGCTGTCGCCGCTTTTGCGGACTGATCGTTCGCCGGACATCCGAGGGGCCCGGCAACCCCATTATCAACCGCTTCTTTATTGCAAACAAGATAGTTTTTTAGATTGTATACTATCTGGGGAGATGGCAAATTGCCGCCATGGTTACCGCTAAGACTTCCAAGAAGCCGCCGTTCCGCAAGGACGCGGCGAACTCCCCCGGCATGTCATCGACGATGACCGAGCCCTCGGCGCGCGAACCGTCGATCGTCGACCTGATCGTCAGAAAGCTCGAGGAAGACATCGTGCTCGGCCGACGGCACCCGCGCGAGCGCCTGGTCGAGCAGGACCTGTGCGCCGACTTCGATACCCATCGCGGCGACGTCCGGCTCGCACTGTTCGAGCTGGAGAAGATGGGGATCGTCGAACGGATTCCGAATCGCGGCGCGATTGTGCGCGATCTCAAGCCGCGGGAGGTCAAAGAGATTTACGACGTGCGCGAGGAACTCGAGGTCATGGCGGTGCGCATCCTGCCGTTCCCGGTGCCGGCCGCGGACATCACAAGACTCGAGGCGATACAGCACGAGCACGGCAAGGCGGTCGATGCCGGCGACCTGCTGGCAGTGTTCCACAAAAATGTACAATTCCACCGCACCTTGTTCGGCCTGTGCGGCAACATCTGCCTGATCGAGACCATCGAATATCTGGCGCAAAAAGTCTCCGGCATCCGATCATCGGCGCATGCCAAGCCGGAGGCGCTGAACGACGCCCGCCGGGATCATATCGCAATGATCGAGGCGCTGCGGCATTCACGCCGCGACGATCTGATCAGCCTGACGCGCCGCCACCTCAAGCCGGCGGCGCTGGCCTATATCAGTGCCTACCAGCGCCGCTTCGGCGACGGCGGCTCCGAAGCCTGAGCGGATAGCCGGGTTCGGGCGTTGCTGCCGTCCTCATGTCACTTCGGTCCAAGCAACCGCTCGCGATAAGCCTCCAGCCCCAGCCGGACGTCCTTGTCCTCGACCCATTCGCCTGTCTCATCCATGACGCCGGCCTCCAGCATCGCGGCTGCGCAGGGCCAGTGCAGATCGACCCAGCGCGGAATATCGGCCTCCGGCATGGCGCTCCGCCGGCAGATCCGCTCGGTCATTTCGCGGGCCAATGGTTCGATGTTGGAGGAGGTCATGGGATCGTCGTCGCCGGGTTCCAGGTCGCGCAGGTTTTACACGAGGACATGGCCGAGAGCGTGGCAATCGGCGCTGACGCGGCCGTGACTTGTTGGATAGAGCTCGGTGTGGATTTCAGCGTCTGGTTACCGGTCCGGCGGTGGCGAGGATGGCGGCGATGGCCGCATTGCCCTCCGCCTCCAGCGCGGCGATGGCTTCCCGGGCCCAGAGATAGGCCGCGTCGAAAATCTCGGTATGGCGTTCGAACTCCGTCACGCCGATCTCGGGCGAAAGCGGCGGCCGCATCACATGATCGAGCGGCGCGGCCGGCAGCATATCGTAACGCTGATGCGCCACCAGACTTCGCCACAGCACATTGATCGCGCTCGGCGCCGCCGGCAGCAGCTTCTTGCGGAACGGCGTCAGCATCGCCATGACCAGTTCGAACCGCCCGGGCAGCGCGGCATATTCGACGTCGAACATCTCGGCCGCGGGGTCGCCGAAATGCACCACCAGATTGGGACCGCTCTTCAATTGATGCATCTGCGCGAGCGGCACATTGTCGATCAGGCAGCCATCGACCAGCATCGCGCCCTCCGCCGTGTAGAACGGCGGCAATAGCCCGGGGATCGCGCTCGAGGCACGCACCGCCTGCCACAGCAACCCCGACCGGATCAGTTCGAGGTTGTGGGTGGAAAGATTGGTCGCGACCGCCGCGAAAGGCCGCCAGCAATCCTCGATCCGGCAGTCGGCGCCGTATTGGTCGGCGAGCGCGCGATCGAAGGCCTTGTGGTCCAGCAGGGCATAACGCGGCCAGGTCGGCCGCCGGAAGCTGCGGCTCCTGACGAAGATCTCGTGCGTGCCCCGCTCGAGGTGCTCGGCCTCGTTATTCTTGGCGAAACCGGCCGCCATCGCCGAACCGACGCTGGTGCCGACAAAGATATCGAACACGACGCCGCGCTCGCGGAACGCCTTGTAGATGCCGACATGGGCCGATCCGAAACTGCCGCCGCCGGCGGCGACGAAGCCGACCGCGCGGCCGGACAGAAACCGGACCAGGCTGTCGATATCGACCTGATCCTCGAGCGCGACGTGGTGATGCATGAAGCTGGGCAGGCGGGCGAGCCAGGCCGCGGTGCCGCTGACCTCGCCGCTGCGCCGGTCGTGGACGCGAACGAGGCGGCGCGCCGCTTCGGGATGAACTCCGCAGGCGAAGGCTTCGACATCGGTCAGCACGCCGGCGACGGGCGCCTTGCCATGGCATACGAAGACGACCATGTCGGCCTGGCGGATCGCCTTGCGCGTCCAGGCCGAGTCTTCGCTACCGCCGAGATAGACCACCAGCGGCGCGGTCTGTTCGATCTTGTTGAGCCAGCCGGTGACCTCAGGCGCATCCAGAGCCCGCCCGGGAAACATGGCGGCAAGCCGGTCGGGATCGACGATCTCGGCATCGGTCGCGGCCAGTCTGTCGCGCATCCGGCGATCGAACGCGTCCGGAGCAGGCATGTATCCGCCCTGAACGAGCGCCACCGTTCGCGCCTTCGGCGACGCGCGAACCGGGATGAGCCGCGCCGTCTCCCTGGCGAACCGCAGCGCCAGCGCCGCCAGCAGCGCTTCAACGATGGCCGGTGCTTCTTCGGCGAGTTCCTGATAGGCCGCGCGGGTCAGCACCAGAACGCTGGTGTCGCGGATCGCAATTACATTGGCGGTGCGCGGGATATTGGCGAAGAAGCCGATCTCGCCGACCAATTCGCCGGCGCGAAGCTCGGCAATCGGCGCGGCGTCGCCGATCTTGCGCACCGCGAGCGCGCCGTGCAGCACCACGAACAGGGCGTCCGAGGGCTCGCCTTGCGCCACCAGCATCTGCCCGCGCACCAGATCCTGGCGGACCATGGCGCGGATAGCCTTGCGCCGCTGTTCGGAACTGAGCGTTCTGAACAGTGCGAAATCCTCGGATACGTTTCCCCACGCATATGTCGAGCTTGGCCCGTCCATCGGCGACACCCGCCTTTATTTGACGGACAATGTATCGCCGCCCCGCGCTGACGGCGAGCCATTTGGGATTCGCTGCGCCGGGCGGCCGCGGCAGTAGCGGGTGCAGGGGTCGGCGCTGGATATCCCGGGCGGCCGATGGAGCGGCATCAACAGCCGATAATTCGGGAGAAACGGCGGCCAAGGCCCCGCTTGCGCCCGGCACGTGCTTTTGCGCCGCACCCGGCCCGATTTGAAGGCGCGGCTTCCGCCTTTTGCCGGCTTTGCCCGGCGCCCGGCCAGCCCCCTTGCAGGGCCGTTGCCCCTGCCCGGCCAATCGGCTAAATGGACCGCAACGCACCCGTAGCTCAGCTGGATAGAGCGTTGCCCTCCGAAGGCAAAGGTCACACGTTCGAATCGTGTCGGGTGCGCCAATTTCGTCGGTCGCATCTGCAGGCCGACAGAAAGCGAAGCCGATATGACCGAGCGACTGGAGACGCTGAAGAAGGCGCGCGAGCGGATGGCCGATGACCGCGATGCCTTTGCCAAGACGCTGGCCGCCCCGTTCGACCGCGACAAGGCGGAGCGGGCGCGGACCAAATTCATCGAGATCCAGGCCTTGATCGACGCAATCGATCGCGCCATCGCCGGCGAGCGGGCCGGGTCCGCCGCCGCATAGGCGCGCCCTTTACCTCATTTCGACGCGTTTTCTTCGCGCGAACGGACATCCCGCTTGCCCGGAAACGGCTTGGCATCCTGCGAGGCCGCACCGTGGTGTCGATCCATCCGGCTCTTGAATCGGTGGCCGATCACGATCAGCGCGCCTTGCGGCGGTCCGGCCGCCCCGGCGATATCAGCCGGACGCTGTTGCGATACCGGCGGCTGGTTATCCTGGGTCACGGCTTCGAGCGCGGCCAGGAATTGCCGGCCGGCCTCGGTGATTTGCCATCCCTCGGCGTCGCGCAACACATAACCGCAACCGAAAATATCGATCGCGGGCACCCGTGAGGCAAGACGCCTGATCCGCGCGTTCCAGTCCGCACCGCTTGCCGTGAGGATGACGATGTCTCTCTTGAGTGAGGCGAGCGTGGTTCGACCGCTGTCGTGACTGGCCAACACCTTTAGAATAGCAACCTGTATGCTCACGCCGACGCCTTGGACCGCAACGGTTCTTGCTCTTGTGCGCGGTCGATGAGTCGTAAGTATCTTGCCGTCGCCGCGCTCGTCCAGCGCAGGCCGCAAGTTATCCGCAGTCTTGAGAATTCCGCGCGGCGGTACGCGATTCAGACTTTGACCAGGCTTTCGAACCCGCCATAGATCATCCGCTTGCCGTCGAACGGCACCGACTTCGGGTCCATCATGTTCTTGAGCCGCGGGTCGGCCATCACCTTGGCGTTGACCTTGTCGCGCTGGGCGCGCGACCTGTAGGTGATCCAGGAGAAGATCACGGTCTCGTTCGGCTTCAGCTTGACCGCGCGCGGGAACGACGTGAGTTTGCCGACCTTGACGTCTTCGGCGACCCATTCGCGGTAATCCAGCGCGCCGTGTTCGCGCCAGACCTTGCCGCATTTGGTGGACATCTTGCGATAGGCTGCGAGGTTCTTCCTGGGAACCGCGACGATGAAGCCGTCGACATAGGGCATTGGTTACTCTCCTCGTTGCTTCCGGTCGCCATGACGACGCCGAAGCGTCTTCAGCTGTGACAGCAGGATGCCTGAACCGGCGCCGGTTGGTATTGGTCACGCAGCCGCAGCCAGTCCATCGGATAAGGCAGTCCCTCTTCGTGACGACCGAGCGGCGTCAGATCGAGGTAGTGA
>JBAQER010000208.1:0-2701 GCA_049286845.1 Bradyrhizobium sp. | reverse complement strand
TCGGCCCAACCACGGGCTTTCCGGCGTACTGGGTACCCCGCTTTCGCGGGGTATGACAACCATTGATGTGACGTGCAGTGTGCTACGGCAAGCTTACTCACGCCGCCGCCGAAACCACGCGGTTGCGGCCGTCGTGCTTGGCGCGATAGAGCGCGGTGTCGGCGCGCTTGAGCACGTCGGCGACGGGCTCGCCCTTGAGCTCGAGGGTCGAGAGCCCGATCGAGATCGTGACCTCGATGCGTTTGGTGCCTTTGTTGACCGCAAACGGCTCGCCCGCGATCGAGCGCCGCAGCCGCTCGGCCACCATGCCCGCGACATGCAGGTCGGTTTCCGGCATTACGATGACGAATTCCTCGCCGCCGTAGCGGCAGGCGAGATCGATGCCGCGGATCGACTTGCGGATGCGCACCGCGAATTCGCGCAGCACGTCGTCGCCGGCGTCGTGGCCGTAATTGTCGTTGATCGATTTGAAGAAATCGATGTCGAGCATCATCAGCGCCAGCGGCTTGCCGCGGCTCGAGGCCTGCTCGGCCAGCGTTCCCAGATGGCTTTCCATGTAGCGGCGGTTATGCAGGCCCGTCAGCGCGTCGGTGATCGCCGCCTCGATCGAGTTCTGCACGTTGTCGCGCAGATGATCGGTGTAGCGCCGCTTGCGGATTTGAGTACGCGCCCGCGCCAGCAATTCGTTCTTGTCGACCGGGCGCAGCAGATAGTCGTTGACGCCGATCTCGAGCCCGCGCAGCAGCCGTGCATTGTTGTCGGCGTCGGCAATGGCGAGGATCGGCACCTGCCGGGTGCGCTCCAGCGAGCGCGCCTGGCTGCACAGCCGCAGGCCGTCGAAATTGTCGAGGCCGAGCGAGACGATCAGCAGGTCGTAATTGCCTTCGGCGGCGTGAAACAGCGCTTCCGACGGATTGGTCTCGACGTCGACGGTATGCTCGGTTGAGAGCACCGGCGCCAGCCGCTCATAGGACGACGGCCGGTCGTCGACCAGCAGGATGCGGCCGCCCTTGCCGGTGTCGGCCACCGCGCTGCGCTCCGGCGCCTGCACGCCGATCTCGAGCGAGGTGATGGCGCGCATGCGCAGCTCGTCGGTCATCATCTTCAGCCGGGTCAGCGAACGCACCCGCGCGATCAGCACGATGTCGGACACCGGCTTGGTCAGGAAATCGTCGGCACCGGCCTCGAGCCCGCGCACGCGGTCGGCCGGGCTGTCGAGCGCGGTGACCATGACCACCGGGATGAAATGCGTTGCCGGATTCGACTTCAGCCGGCGACAAACCTCGAAGCCGTCGATGTCGGGCATCATCACGTCGAGCAGGATGATGTCGCATTCGGCGCGCGCGCAGATCTCCAGCGCCTCGGTGCCGTTGGCCGCCGTCAGGACGTCGAAATACTCGGCCGACAGCCGCGCCTCCAACAGCTTGACGTTGGCGGGGACATCATCGACGACGAGAATACGCGCGGACATCTCAAATCTCTCCTAGCCGATAAATCGCCTGACGGTTTCAATAAATTTGCCAACCGAAATCGGCTTCGATAAATAAGCTTCGCAGCCGCCCTCGCGGATGCGTTCCTCGTCACCCTTCATCGCGAAGGCCGTCACCGCGACCACCGGTATGGAACGCAGCTCCGGATCGTCCTTGATCCAGCGCGTGACTTCGAGGCCGGACACCTGCGGCAGCTGGATATCCATCAATATCAGATCGGGACGCAGCTTGCGCACAAGATCGAGCGCCTCGAAACCGTTTGACGTGCCCGAGGTCTGATAGCCATGCGCTTCCAACAGATCGCGAAAGAGCTTCATATTCAGCTCGTTGTCCTCCACGATCAGGACGGTTTTAGCCATCCCGTCCCTCCCAATCCCCTAGGAAACAGGCCCGGCCGGCGGTGCGTCAGGCACTGCCGGCGGGCGTGTCGAAAAGTGAATTCAAACTAGCGCCAGATTCGCTCTAACCCGTTAAGTTGACATGCCATCTTTATGCGAAGTGGTTTCCACTTGCTTGAACACGTTCCGCAGACTCGGGCATGATGATTCCAAATTAGAGCCCATAAGTTAACGGAAAGGCAAACGGATCAGTTGAAAAAGCCTGTTCACAACCCCCGGGAAGTAGCTGAAATCGTTGCGGTTCAGGCGTTGTCCTTCATCGCCGGCGACCCCGAGCGGCTGGGCCTGTTCCTGGCCGAATCGGGCATCGGTCCGGAGACCCTGCGCACCGCCGCGTCCGACCCGCAATTTCTCGCCTCGGTGCTCGATTTCGTCATGCGCGATGACGCAACCGTGAAGGCTTTTGCGAGCGCCTCGCAGCTCCATCCCACCAACATTGCCGCGGCCCATCAGGCACTCAACGATCCCCGTTGGGAGCGCGACGTGCCGTGAGCATGGCCGCGCCAATGCTTGGCGGGCCGACCTGCTTTTGCCGGGATTGCCTCGGCGATCTCGACATCACGGCGAAGCGATGCGGCCACTGCGGCTCCCCTCGCCTCGTCCGTCACCACGCGCTGCCCTCGATGACGCTGGCGCACATCGATTGCGACGCGTTCTACGCCACCGTCGAGAAGCGCGACAATCCTGACATCGCCGACAAGCCGGTCATCATCGGCGGCGGCAAGCGCGGCGTGGTGTCGGCGGCCTGCTACATCTCCCGCACCTTCGGCGTGCGCTCGGCGATGCCGATGTTCAAGGCGCTGGCGCTGTGCC
>JBAQER010000207.1:0-6758 GCA_049286845.1 Bradyrhizobium sp. | reverse complement strand
CAACCGGCCCGTCGAACCATTGCCTCGTCTCCGCCACGAACGCGAACGGCGAGATCTCGCCGGCATGGCCGCCGGCTCCGGCGGCAACCAGGATCAGGCCGTCGGCACCCTTCTCGATCGCCTTGTGGGCGAACCGCTGGTTGATCACGTCATGAAAGACGATGCCGCCCCAGCGATGCGCGGCCTGATTGAGTTCTTCGCGCGCGCCGAGCGAGGTGATGATCATCGGCACCTTGTGCTTTTCGCAGAGCGCCAGATCGTGATCGAGCCGGTTGTTCGACTTATGCACGATCTGGTTGACCGCGAACGGCGCCGACGGCCGCTCGGGATGCGCCTTGTCGTACGCGGCGAGTTCTTCCTTGATCCGCACCAGCCACTCGTCGAGCAAGGCCGGCGGACGCGCGTTCAGCGACGGAAACGAGCCGACGATGCCCGCCTTGCACTGCGCGATCACGAGATCGGGCACTGAAATGATGAACAGCGGCGATCCGATCACGGGAATCGACAGACGGCCCTTGAACAAGGCAGGCATGGACATTCGAAAAAATCCTCTTAGCTCATTCGGGGAAGGCGTGGTGCATTGGCCGGATAAATGCCAGACATCATACCAAGAAGGCAAATCCGCCGTTTTCGCTTGCGCCAAGGCGCTACTGGCATAGCGCGCGGGTCACGTAATTTTCGGTCCGGCAGTCGCCCGGCTCGCGTTTGTGGCCCGGCAGATACACCCTGGCCGAGCACTTTTCCGCAGCATCGGTATCGAGGCTCTTGCCTTCCTTGTAGCCCTTGCTCTGGCAGAGCTTGTCCGCGCCGGCCTTGCAGTCCGGCGCGCCGTTGGCCGACACCGGGCACCCCATGCGCCCGGTCACCATCAAGGAGGGCTTGGCCAGGCGCGACAGGCTTTCGCCGGCGTCCTTGGTAACATCCTTGGCGCGGGCGTTGAGGTCCTCGATGGTCTCCTGCGGGCTCTTCAGGGGCGGCAGGATCGACTTGGATTTCTCCCACAATTTTCCGAGCTCGTTGATGAGGCCCGGATTTTCCTCCCCTGCAGGCGGTTGGGGCGACGGCGGCGCAGGCTCGCTCTGCCGGGGCGCGGGCCGGTCCGGCGCCGTTTGCTGGGCCGGCGACTGGACGCCGAGCGAGGATGGCGGCGGGGGTGCGGCCTGCGGCCAGCAGGCTTCTGTGGCCATGACTGAGATCGACAGCGCCGCGCAGGCGGTCACGACATGCGTCCTGCACAGCGCCAGGATGTTGCCGGTGCGATCGAGCATGGCAGCGAGCCTAACCCGAACCCGCCAACCGGCAAAGCCCTTCACGTCGCGTTCAAATCAATCGAAATGCGACGTAGAATCCGAGCACCAGCACGGCGGCCCCCAGCGCCACCCACAACCCCAGATGTTTCTCGATCCTGGTCCGGATCCATTCGCCGTAGCGGTTGAGGAGGATAGCCACCACGAAAAAGCGTCCGCCGCGTGCGATGATCGAGCACAGGACGAATAGCCAGACGTTGTAACCGGCGAAGCCCGAGGTGATGGTCACGAGCTTGTAGGGGATCGGCGTCAGACCCTTGCCGATGATGATCAGGGCGCCCCATTCGGCATAGGACGCGCGGAAGGCTTCGACCTTGCCGCTGAGACCGTAGACCTGGATCAGCCATTGCCCGAGGGAATCATAGAGCAGCGCGCCGATGGCATAGCCGACGATGCCGCCGAGCACCGAGGTAACGGTGCAGACCATGGCGTAGAACCAGGCCCGCTCCGGCCGCGCCAGCGACATCGGGACCAACATCACATCCGGCGGCACCGGAAAGAACGAGCTTTCCGCGAACGACACCGCGCCCATGATCCACACCGAGTATGGCTTGTGGGCGGAGTCAATGCACCAATCGTAAATCCGTCTCAGCATGGCGCGATGAACCACCATGGAGCGAATTTGTCCATGCCGCGAAGTGCCCGAATTTGAGGAGGATTAGTGCCGCTTGCGCAGGCTGCGGCCTTCAAGCGCGACAATTCGTCGCCGGACGGCCGGGGAAGCGGCCGGAGCAGCAGCCGTCTTGGGCAGTTTGACCGACGATTTCGGCAGCTTCTCGGCGATACCGAGCAGATGTTCGCGCCGCTCCATCTCGCGCCAGACGTCCTCGGGGCGGACGCCGGCCGCCGCCCACAGCACGGTGAGGTTGTAGAGAAGATCGGCGCTCTCGCGGACCACCGCATCGGAATTGCCGTTGACGGCATCGATCACGACCTCGATGGCCTCTTCCGCCAGTTTCTTGGCCATCTTGGCCGGGCCACGCTGAAACAGCCGTGCGGTTCGCGACGTTGCCGGATCGAGATCCTTGGCCGCGAGCACTGCCAGATAAAGCCTGCCGAGCGAATCACTCATCGTTCGAAACTAGTCGAATCCGATGGAAAGCGTGTTAACGGCAGGCCTTTCCGCACCCCCAGCCGAAGGAAATCCGCCGGCATCGTTAAGGCCGGCGGACCGAAGTCGGCTCGGGAGGGCAACGCTTACCAGCCACCATAATAGCTCTTGGCGCCATCATAACCGTACCCGCCGTAGCCGTATCCACCGCGTTCGCCGTAGTAATAGGGGCCGCCGCCGTAATAGACGGGACCGCCGCCGTAATAGACCGGCCCGCCGCCATAGTAATAATCGCGGCGGTTCTGGGCCGCGGCGATCGCAAGACCGGTGCCGACAATACCGGCGAAGGCCGCTGCCGCGGCAGCGCCGCCGCCCCGATAGTAACGGCGGCGGGCGCTGAAGTCGGTGGCATCGCTGGTGGCGGTCGCCGCCGCCAGGCCCTCGCCTGCAGGCGCGGACCCGGCGCGCGCCATCGACGGCTCGACTGCCGTGAGCGCCACCGCCGCCACCGTCGCCATGACGGCGGTGCGACCGATCGATGAAAACGAACCTTTTCGCGCGAACATTTCAATGTCCTCCGTGGCAGCCTGGCCTGGCAGGCCTCGTCAAGCTAACCACTGGCGCCCATGTTAGGTTCCCCAATCCGAATGCAGGCTGAACGATCGGTGTCGAAATCATGGCACTCATCGACCGTTCAGATAGGCTGCGGCAGAATGCCCGCCTCCGGCGCCTCAAAGCGCCATCAAACAAACAAAGCCGGCGCCGCAACTGGCGTCCGGCCCGCCTGAAGTAATCGCAATGCGTGCATATCAGACCATTGCAGTCCGCTGCTTCCTGACTTCGCTGATCGGTCTGCCGGGTCTTGGCTGGTTCGGCGCGGGAGCGAGCCGGGCTGCGGATGAAAAGCCCCCGGTTGCGGTCCAGTTTTCGCTCGATCGTCCGATCGACGCCAGCGCAGCTCCCTTCGTGCTGGCAAGCGCGAAGGGTTTGTTCGGTTCGGAGGGGCTTTCGGTCAACACCAATATCGCCAGCGGATCGGCCGACGGCATTGCCCGCGTCGCCGCGGGGACCAGCGATTTCGCGCTGGTCGACATCAACGAACTGATCCGCTTTCGCGACAAACCGGGCGCCCCGCCGATCAAGGCGGTGTTCGTGCTGTTCAACAAGGCTCCCTACGCCATCATTGCCCGCAAGAGCCGCGGCATTCACGCGCTCTCCGATATCGAGGGCAAGACGCTGGCCGTCGCCCAGGGCGACCTGTCGATCCGGCTGTGGCCGGCGCTGGCGCGGCAGAACGGGATCAAGGTCGCGGGCGTGAAGCAGCACAAGATCAGCGCCGCGGTACGCGAGCCGATGCTGTCGGCGGGTCAGGTCGATGCCGTCACCGGGTTTTCCTATCTGTCGGCCGTCAATCTGAGGGATCGCGGCGTTCCGGCCGACGACCTCGCGGTGCTTCGATTCGCCGACTATGGCTGCGAGGCCTACGGCTTCGCGCTCATCGTCAACCCGGCATTCGCCGCCGCCAAGCCCGAGGCGGTGAAGGGTTTTCTGCGCGCGGCGATTGCCGGCACCCATCTGGCGATCAAGGAGCCGGAGCATGCGGCGGATGAAGTCGTCAGCCGGATGGATGGTGGATCGCACGATCTCGAGCTGGAACGCCTGCGTACCGTCATTCGCGACAACATCCTCACCGGCGAGGTGAAACGCAACGGCATCGGCAGCATCGATCCCGCCCGCTTCGACCGGTCGGTCGGCCAGATCGCCGAGGACTTCAAATTCCAGAAGCGGCCGGCGGTACCGGATATTTTCGACGATTCCTTCCTGCCCCCGATCGGCGGCCGCCTGATCAACTGAGCAAAACCTCGGCGGATGCCTGTATCTCCCCGGCGATCCCTGATTAGAATGCGTCCTGACCGCCGTCCGCCCCCTGAGTCCCGAGCCCCGCCCGCATGTCCATGCTTCGCCTTTATACCCGCGTCCTCGAACTGCTCGGCAAGGAAGCGCGGCTGGGCTGGATTCTCGCCGGCGCCAACCTGCTCCTGGCCGGCGCGCAATTCGCCGAACCGGTACTGTTCGGCCGCATCGTCGACGTGCTCTCGGGCAAACCCGTCAGCGGTCCGCTGGCGTCTTCGTCGGCCTGGCCGCTGCTGGCGGCATGGGCGGCGTTCGGCCTGTTCACTCTTCTGTGCAGTGCGGCGGTGGCGCTGCACGCCGACCGGCTGGCGCACCGCCAGCGTCAGGCGGTGCTGACGAATTATTTCGAACACATCATGCAACTGCCGCTGACCTTCCACACCGGCCACCATTCCGGCCGGCTGATGAAGGTGATGCTGAACGGCACCGACTCGCTGTGGCGGCTCTGGGTGGGATTTTTCCGCGAGCATTTCGCCGCGATCATGTCGCTGGTGGTGCTGCTGCCGCTGGCGCTCTACATCAACTGGCGGCTGGCGGTGCTGCTGTTCGTGCTGTGCGCGGTGTTCACGGCGCTGACCACGCTGGTGGTGCGCAAGACCTACGGTATGCAAAGCGAGGTCGAGGAGCATTACAGCGACCTGTCCGCACGCGCCTCCGACGCGCTCGGCAACGTCGCGCTGGTGCAGAGCTTCGTGCGCATCAGCGCCGAGGTCCAGGGGCTTCGCTTCGTCGCCGACAAGCTGCTGGCGGTGCAGATGCCGGTCTTGTCGTGGTGGGCGCTGGTCACCGTCATCACGCGGGCGTCGACCACCATTACCGTGCTGGCGATCTTCACGATCGGCATCGCGCTGCACGAACAGGGCCTCACCTCGGTCGGCGAGATCGTGATGTTCGTCAGCTTCGCCACCATGCTGATCCAGAAGCTCGAACAGGTGGTCTCCTTCATCAACAACGTGTTCATGGAGGCGCCCCGGCTGCAGGAATTCTTCGATGTGCTGGATGCCGTGCCCGCCGTCCGCGACCGGCCCGACGCGATCGATCCCGGCCGGCTCTCGGGCCTGATCGAATTCAAGGACGTCTCGTTCTCATATGACGGCAAGCGGCCCGCGGTCGAGGATCTTTCCTTCACCGCGCTGCCCGGCCAGACCATCGCGCTGGTCGGCCCCACCGGCGCCGGAAAATCGACCGCGATTGCGCTGTTGCATCGCGCGTTCGATCCGCAGTCTGGCTTCATCAGGGTCGACGGCATGGATGTCCGCGGCCTGACGGTGACGGCGCTGCGGCGGAACATCGGCGTGGTGTTTCAGGAAGCGCTGCTGTTCAACCGTTCGATCGCCGATAACCTGCGCGTCGGCAAACCGGACGCCACCGAGGAGGAAATGCGGATTGCGGCGGGCCGCGCCCAGGCGCTGGAATTCATCGAACGCGGCGAGCAGGGATTCGAGACCAGTGCCGGCGAGCGCGGGCGCATGCTGTCCGGCGGCGAGCGGCAGCGATTGTCGATCGCGCGCGCGCTATTGAAAGATCCGCCGATCCTGATCCTCGATGAGGCCACCAGCGCGCTCGATGCCGTCACCGAGGCCAAGGTCAACGCGGCGCTGGACGAGGTGATGAAGGGACGCACCACGTTCGTGATCGCGCACCGGCTTTCGACCATCCGCAACGCCACGCGCATCCTGGTATTCGACAACGGCCGCGTGATCGAAAGCGGAACTTTCGACGAGCTGGTGGCGCAAGGCGGCCGTTTTGCGGAACTCGCGCGGGCCCAGTTCATGGTGCAGGAAAATGCGCGGGCCAGCATCCAGGCGCCGCAACCGGACAGCGCCGCCGTCAAGACTTAGCCAGTGCCGAAAAATCGGCCTATTTCGTCCACGATTTAATCGCACAGCCTCTGTTCCGGACCCCCAAGCCGGTATAGGTTTGCAGCCGCCGTAACCGACGGCGCCGGACACGCTTGAAACCCGAACGTCAAACGCCAGACCTCCTCTTCGAAGGCGGGTCTCAAAGGACCGGAATCGGATAGTGCAGTTTCTTCTCCCCTCGCTTCGCAAGTCATCGTTGAGCTGGATCGTTCTTGGCGCAGCGCTCGCCGTTCTTGCGCCGCGCGTCGTGCATGCGGAAGCGCTGCTGGTGGTGGAAGCCGATACCGGCAAGGTGCTGCAGGCCGAGAACGCGACCTATCCCTGGTACCCCGCGTCCGTCACCAAGATGATGACGGCCTATGTCACGCTGAAGGCGGTCAAGGAAGGCCGGCTGTCGCTCGAGAGCACGCTGACCGTGTCGCCGGTCGCGGCCTCGCAGTCGCCTTCCAAGATGGGCTTTCGGCCGGGAACCCAGGTCACCGTCGAAAACGCGCTGCTGATGATGATGGTAAAATCCGCCAACGACATGGCCGTGGTGCTCGCCGAGGGCGTCGCCGGTTCGGTCGACGGTTTCTCCGCGCAGATGAATTCGACCGCGCAGCGGCTCGGCATGACGCAGACCAG
>JBAQER010000206.1:0-1695 GCA_049286845.1 Bradyrhizobium sp. | reverse complement strand
ACGCTCGACAATGTCGGCCGCTGGCGGAATATCATGGATCAGCCCGACGGCTTCACCGGCGATCACGGCCGCGATGTCGAAATTACCCGAAGCCCTGGCCGCGGCATATTCGGCAGCGACCGCCTTCACGTTCTGCAGCAGTTCCATTTCGCGTCCCTGCCAGCGGCGGGCATGATCGTTGATCAGGCAGCGTCCGTTGAACGGTGCCGGCCAGACGTTGTTCCGTGACAGATCGAAGATGATGCCGCGCGTCGTGCTGCCGCTCTTGGCGGCGCAGATGCGCTTCTTGGCTTCTTCCGCGCCGTTGCATTCCTGGCTGGCGTAAAAGCGCGTGCCGAGCAGCACACCGGAAGCGCCGAGCACTACCATCGCCGCCAACCCGCGACCATCGCCGATGCCGCCGGCGGCCACTACCGGCACGCGGCCGGCCGCGAGATCGACGATGGCAGGCACGATGTCGATGGTGGTGCGCGATGCCCCGTGCCCGCCGGCCTCGCTGCCCTGCGCCACCAGAATATCGGCGCCGGCCTCCAGCGCCTGCTGCGCCATGGCTTCGTCCTGAACTTGGCAGATCAATCGGGCTCCCGCAGCTTTGATGCGAGGTGCAAAGGGTTTGGGATCGCCGAACGACAGCATGATCGCGCGCGGCCGGGCGGCCAGCGCCACGTCGAGCAGTTCCGGCTGCTTCGCCAGACTCCAGGTGATGAAGCCGATGCCGAACGGCGCTTGCGCGCCTTCGAGCTTGCCGGTTTCCTGTTCGAGCCAGACCCTGTCGCCATAGCCGCCGCCGAGAATCCCGAAGCCTCCGGCGCCGCTCACCGCCGCCGTCAACCGCGCGCCGGCAATCACGTCCATCGGCGCCAGCAGAATCGGATGCTTGATGCCCAACAGGCCGGTCAGAGGCGTATCGATCGGCATAACCTTTCCCTCGGATCTGGACAGCGACCATAGGCCCGGCTAGCATTCTGGATAAATGATTTCTTGAGAACGCTGCCATCTCAAAAATGAAACGAAAGTGACGCCATGGAATTGTCCGACCTGGTGACTTTTTCGACCGTCGCGCGCCTCGGCGGCGTCACCCGCGCGGCCGCCGAGCTCAACACCGTTCAATCCAACATCACGCAGCGAGTGAAGGCGCTCGAGGCCGAAATCGGAACGGCGCTGTTCGAGCGGCACAGCCGCGGCATGACGCTGACCGGCGCTGGCCGCCGCCTGTTGCCCTATGCCCAGCGCCTGGCAGCACTTTCGCGCGAGGCGGTGCTGGCGGCGCGCGAGGACGGCGAGCCCAAGGGACCGTTGTCGATCGGCTCGATGGAGACCACCGCCGCCGTGCGCCTGCCGTCGCTGCTGGCACAATTTCACCGGCGCTTCCCGGCGGTGCAACTGAGCCTGCGCACCGCACCTACTGCCGATCTGGTCGCCGCCGTGCTCGATGGCTCGCTCGACGGCGCCTTCGTCGCCGGCCCGATCGACCATGCCGAACTCACCTCAGTGACCGCCTTCAGGGAAGAGCTGGTGCTCGTCAGCGCGCGGCGCTGGACCAGCCTTGCAAGCCTCCGCGCCGGCACGCCGGAATCCGGTCCGACCGCGCTGGTGTTCCGCACCGGCTGCAGCTACCGGCAGCGGCTCGAACATTTGCTGGCCGGGTTTGGCTGGCCGTCCGCCGCACGGTTCGAGCTCGGCACGCTCGACGGC
>JBAQER010000205.1:0-3503 GCA_049286845.1 Bradyrhizobium sp. | reverse complement strand
GTGCCGGGGCATCATGCTCCGCCGCAAGGTGCCGTCGCATCGCGTGCTCGCCCATTCCGATGTCGCCCCCTCCCGCAAGAAAGACCCGGGCGAGAAATTTCCCTGGCACTCGCTGGCCAATTCGGGCGTCGGGCACTGGGTGCAGCCGGCGCCGATCGTGCGCGGCGAAACGATGAAGCTCGGCAGCATCGGCGACGACGTGCTCGGCCTGCAGCAGGCGCTGGCCAAGTACGGCTACGGCATCCCGACCCATGGAAAATACGACGGCGCCACCATGGAAGTGGTCGCCGCGTTCCAGCGCCATTTCCGCCCTGCCCGCGTCGACGGCGTCGCCGATCATTCGACGCTGGTCACCTTGCAGGCGCTGCTCGAGAGCCTGCCGGCCGAGGCCGTGGCCGTCGCGGCAAGGTAACATCGGGACAATTCGCCCGGCCATTGACTTTCATCAAGTGCGACCGGCGCGTTTTCGGCGACAAGCCGCCATTGCGGCTTGAGCAGGAAATGGGTCGATGTCGTTTGAGCGCGTTCTGCGGTCGACGCTGGTCGCGATCGCCATCGCGGGACTGACAGCGGGAATTCTCGCCGCGCTGGCCGGCCGCACGGACCTTGCCGATCTCTGCTGGACGCTGGCGACCGTACCCGTGGTGGCGGGACTGGCGGTCTCTATCGTGAGAGATTTTCTGGCGGGCCGGTTCGGCGTCGATGCCATCGCGCTGGTGTCGATGAGTGCAGCGCTGGCGCTCGGCCAGCCGCTGGCCGGCGCCGTGGTCGCGCTGATGTATTCCGGCGGCAATGTGCTCGAGGATATCGCGGTTGCCCGCGCCGAACATGATCTGCGTTCGCTGGTCGATCGCGCGCCGCGCGAGGCCCACCGCTGCGTCGATGGCCGAATCGAGGAAGTGCTGGTCGGCACGGTGGCGGTCGGCGACCGGCTGCTGGTGCGGGCCGGCGAAGTCGTTCCTGTCGACGGCATCGTCAGTTCGGTCACGGCTGTCGTCGACGAGTCGGCGCTGACCGGCGAGCCGATCCCGGTGGCCAAAACGCGCGGCGCTGCCATCCTCTCCGGCTCGCTGAACGCCGGCGAGACCTTTGAAATGACGGTCACGGCGGTCGCCGGCGATAGCACCTATGCCGGCATCGTAAAGCTGGTGACCACGGCGCAGACCGCGAAAGCGCCGTTCGTGCGGCTGGCCGACCGCTATGCGCTGGTATTCCTGCCGGTAACGCTGGCGCTGGCGCTCGTCGCCTGGCTGATCTCGGGCGATCTGCTGCGCAGCCTCGCAGTTCTGGTGGCGGCGACGCCGTGTCCGCTGATTCTGGCTGCTCCCGTCGCCTTCATCGCCGGCGTTGCCCGGGCGGCGCGGCGCGGCATCCTGGTCAAGGGCGGCGGCCCGCTGGAAGCGCTGGCACGCGCGCACACCGTATTGTTCGACAAGACCGGGACGCTGACGGTCGGCGGCGCGCGATTGCTTTCCGTCGAAGTGGCGCCGGGTGAAACCGCCGAAGAGGTATTGCTGCTCGGCGCCTCGCTCGAACAGGCGTCGCATCATGTGATCGCGGGCGCCATCGTGCAGGCCGGCACCGAGCGCGGCCTGCATCTCAAGCTGCCCGAGCAGGTCAGGGAGACCATGGGCTCGGGCCTGCACGGCGTGATCGAGGGGCGGCGCGTGAGCGCGGGTTCGCGCGAAATGATTCTTGCAGGCTCGCAGGTCGCCGAATGGGCAACGCGCGCGATCCGGCGCGCCTCGTGGCGATCGGCGCTGATCGTTTTCGTCGCGGTCGAGGGACGGCCGATCGGCGCATTGCTGCTCGCCGACGAACTGCGTTCCGACACGCCGCGGGCGATCCGGCTGCTGCGCGAGGCCGGCGTCGCCCGCATCGTCATGGTCACCGGCGACCGCGCCGGCGCCGCGCAGGCAATCGGCGCCGCGCTCGATCTCGACTCGGTGCTGGCCGAGCGCGTGCCCTCCGACAAGGTCGACGCGGTGCGCTCCGAGCAGCGGCTCAATCCGACCATCATGGTCGGCGACGGCATCAACGACGCGCCGGCGCTGGCCGCGGCCGATGTCGGGATCGCACTCGGCGCCCGCGGCGCCAGCGCCTCGTCGGAAGCCGCCGACGTCGTGATCCTGGCCGACCGGCTCGACCGGGTCGGCGAGGCGATCGAGATCGCGCAACGCGCGCGGCGGATCGCCATCGAAAGCATCGTCGCAGGCATGGCGCTGTCGACGCTCGCCATGCTGGCGGCGACCTTCGGCTGGCTGCTGCCGGTTCCGGCGGCCATCGTCCAGGAGGTGATCGATGTTGCCGTGATCCTCAATGCGCTGCGCGCCCTCAACCCGGGTCGTGGCCGCGCCGGCGGAAGCATGACCGCTGCGGCCGGACACGAGCTGCATCGCAGTCACCTCGAGCTGATCGGCAACCTCGACCGGCTGCGATCGATCGTCGACGAACTCGACGATGCCAGCCCGGAGCGCGCCGCCGTCATCATCGCCGAGGCCAACAAACTGGTTCAGGACCAGGTGGTCGCCCACGAGCGCGACGACGAGGGCCACGTCTATCCGCAGCTCGCCACGGTCTTGCGGGAGAGCCACGGCCTCTCGGCAATGAGCCGCGCGCACCGCGAGATCCTGCATCTCGCCCGCCTGCTCGCCCGCGTCGTCGAGGACCTGCCGTCGGAGAAGGTCGACCGCTATCTCGTCCGCGACGCCCAGCGCCTGATCGAGGCGGTGGAGACGCTGGTGCGCCTGCACACCGCGCAGGAGGAAGACATCTATGAGGCCGTTGCGGCGCGGTAGGGGAGCGGTTCCCGAAGGGGGGTAGCAGTTCCAAACCAAAAAATCGAAAACAACCCCATGCAAAGTAGCCGGCAGGGTCGCCGTGCAGACCGTTTCGCCGCCAAAACCGCTATCCAGCTTGACGCGGCGGCCTCGAGCCCCCATCAGAAGAGTGTCAGTCGGCCGGACGGCCGCTCCCGCTACGGTCGAAAGGCTGCGGGGGAGGAAAGTCCGGGCTCCATCGACATACGGTGCCGGATAACGTCCGGCGGGGGCGACCCCAGGGACAGTGCCACAGAGAACGAACCGCTTCCCCCACCCGAAAGGGAGGGGGCGAGTAAGGGTGAAAAGGTGCGGTAAGAGCGCACCGCGGGTCCGGCAACGGAACCGGCATGGCAAACCACACCGGGAGCAAAACCGAATAGGGACGGCAACGCGGGATGTTCGCGCAAGCGATAACTCCGCAGGGCGATGTCAGGCTCGCCGTCCGGGTAGGTTGCTCGAGGCAACGTGCAAACGTTGTCCCAGAGGAATGGCCGTCACGTACCGCTTGCGCAAGCAAGCGGTGCCCTACAGAACCCGGCTTACAGGCTGGCTGATATCTTTGAGAATGAGGGGTTCGGCGTAGCGCGCCGGACCCCTCGCCATTTTTGGCGATGGTTCGAGTTTCCGGGAACCTCGTCCTGAGGAGCCCGCCGCAGGCGGGCGTCTCGAAGGATGCGGCGA
>JBAQER010000204.1:0-5228 GCA_049286845.1 Bradyrhizobium sp. | reverse complement strand
GCTATGGCCCGGCCTGCTGCCGGCGCCGGCGCTGGCGGAATCGGTGCCATTCTCGTGCGTGATTTTGCCGGGTGACGACGCCGCCAGCATCACGCTGACGAATTCGCTCGCCGGCGATGCCTCCTGCATCGTGACCTGCAGGTTCCAGACGACGAAATACAACAACAATCCGCAGATCACCTGCGCCAAGCCGGTTCCGGCCGGCAAGGAAGTGGAGATGTGCCGGCTGACGTCTGGCGGCGACAAGTTGGTTAAGCTGCGGGAAGGGCACGCCGAGTGCACGAGATTGCCTCGAGGCGTGAACTAAAAAGCCCGGCGCGAGCCGGGCTTTTTGCTGGTTGATGTCCTGGCCTTGGATCGGACGATCAGCGACGGAACATGCCGCCCATCATGCCGCCGACCACGCCGCCGACGAAGGCCGCACCGGGATCGCCGCCGCTACGCTGGGGGGCGGGAGCGCTGCCCCCACTGTTGCTGCTCCGCTGCTGCGGCGCGCGGCGGACCGGCTTTTCATCGGAGTCGCTGGAGGCGGTCGGCACCGCGGCGACGATTTCCGTCAGCAGCGCCTTGTGCTGCAGCCTGTTGAGGTAGCCGCTCTTGGGATAGCCGCGGGCGGCCTGCCAGCGCGTGATCACCGCGCGGGTCGAGTCGTCGAACCTGCCGGTCACCTTGGTGTCGAAGCCGAGACCGTTCAGCCGGCGCTGCACGTCGCGGCGCTGGCCCTTGTCGAGGCCGATCTGGTCTTCGGTGGTCTGATTGGCTTCGTCCTTGAACGTTGCGGGATCAATGCCGGCGGTGAGATTGCGGGTCGCCGTCGACGAGCCATCCTGCAGCGAGGCGATCCGCGCCAGCGCCAGCGACCTGAATTGACCGTTCGGATAGCTGCTCAGGTAGGCGTTGAGCTCTTCGGGCTTGTTCGATTCCCGCACCGAGCGCCAGAACTCGACTTCGACGTCCGAATTGCCGGAGGAGGCAACAGCTGCGGGCGCCGATGACGCGGGTCCCGCGGCCGTGGCCGCCGGCGCCGCAGCCCCGTTCAAATAGACCGCGCCG
Organism: Bradyrhizobium sp.; assembly: GCA_049286845.1. Taxonomy (GTDB): domain Bacteria; phylum Pseudomonadota; class Alphaproteobacteria; order Rhizobiales; family Xanthobacteraceae; genus Bradyrhizobium. Next base: position 4,175 of record JBAQER010000204.1, on the reverse strand, counting down.
ATCAGGTTGGTGTGTCCCCAGGGCAGTTGGCCCTTGTTGGTTTCTTCGTTGACCTGGGCGCGGACCTTGGTCATCGCCTGCTGGATCTCGACGCCGGGCGTCGTGATGTTGGCGATCAGCGCCCGTGTGAACGGGCTGTTGGTGCCTTCCTTGCCGTCGAGCGCTGTTTGCCCGGGACCGGTTGCGAATGCGATCAGCGTCCCTTCGCCGGATTTCATTTCCGCAAGTCCGGTCTGCACGTTGACGCTGCGGGTCGCGGCATTCGACTTGATCTTGGCGGCGAACGGATTGTCGCGGCAGGCGTCGAGGAACACCAGCTTGACCTTGGCGTCGCCCATGGTCTGTTCGAGCGTGAGATCGATATTGATCGCGGCGCCGAGCTTGACGTCCATTTCCGATTTGATGTCGGCGTCGATCGGCAACAGATAGTTGGTGCCGCTGATGGCGATGCCGTGGCCGGCATAGAAGAATACCGCGACGTCGGCGCCTTGCGCCTTCTTGCCGAACTCGAGCAGCCGCTCGGTCATCTTGTCGCGGGTCAGATTGGTGCCTTCGACAACCTCGAAGCCGACATTGCGAAGCACGCTCGCCATCGACTTGGCGTCGATCGCGGGGTTCGGCAGCGGCTGAACATTCTTGTAGACGCCGTTGCCGACGACAAAGGCGACACGCCGGTCAGCCTTGGCCGACTGGGCGGCAAATACCATGCAAATCAGGGAGAGAAATAGGGTGAGGTAGCGCATCTAAAATCCCCTAGTGGAATCGGGCGTCTCAGGCAGCGACGCGCCGTGCATGTTTACACGAAAAAACCATACTTCGTGCCACAAAAAATGGAGCCCTTGCCCAATTTTTGGCGACGGCCGTCCCCCGCGGAATCAATGGTAGCAAGCCGGCATCCGCGCTTGCGTGATTTAGATCACAATCCGGCATGGCGGGCCCGGAAAAGCCGGCGCCGGCGATGAACCGATCAGGTTGCGCGCGCGGCAACCGATGTTGGCGCTTTCAGGTTCAAGAGATTGCCGGCGAGGATCAGCGAGGCGCCGAGCACGGTGAACATGTCGAGCCGCTCCGAATAGATCAGCCAGCCGGCGGCGGCCGAAAGCGGAACCCGCAGGAAATCCATCGGGATCACGACCGTCGCATCGGCGTGCAGCATCGCGCGCGCCATGCAATAATGCGAGAACGTGCCGCAGAATGCGATCACGACGATCCAGCCCCAGGCCCAGGCCGACGGCCAGATCCAGACGTAAATCGACGGGAAGAATCCGGCCGCCGACTGCACCGCCAGCATCCAGAAGATGATGGCGAGGGTATTTTCGGTGCGGGTCAGCGACTTGACCATGGCGATGGAGATGCCGAATCCGACCGCCGCGGCGAGCGCGATCAACTGACCCGGATTGATCTCGCCGGTCGAGGGCCGCACGATGACGATGACGCCGACGATCCCGAGCACGATCGCCGCCACCTTCCACACCGTCATGCGCTCGCCGAGAAAAGCCGCGGCGAGAATCGCGGTCCAGATCGGCATGGTGAATTCGATCGATACCACCTGACCGAGCGGAATCAGCGTCAGCGCGAAGAACCAGCCGAGCTGCGCGCCGTAGTGAATGAGATTGCGCGCGACATGCTGCAGCGGTCGCGATGTCTTCATGGCCGCAAAGCCGCCGGCGCGGCGGATCAGCGGGTACAGCATCAGGAAGCCGAGGATCGAGCGCACCTCCATGATCTGGAACACGTTCAGTTCACGCGTGGTCTCGCGGCCGGCCACCGCCACGATCAGCATCAGGGCGAGCCATCCGGCCATCCACAGCGCGGCCCTTGGTATGGAGGGTGTTCGGTCCATCGTTGAGTGATTGCCAGGCATCCCGCGCGGTGCGCGGTGCGTAGAAGCGTTGAGGGCAGGCCGGTATCGGCGACCCCGGGCGAATATGCAACGCGCAAATATGCCGACGCAGTGATGCGCGGCGCCGAAATCGGGGGTGGGAGAGCCCGTACAAACGGTGCTAAGGATGCTCGTCATTCCGGGGCGCGAGTGAAACGAGCGAATCCGGAATCTCGAGATTCCGGGTCTGGTCCTTCGGACCATCCCGGAATGACGATGCAATCCGGGGGAAGTCTTCATGCTCACCTTGCAACCGGCCGAATGGTCGAAGCCACGCGGCTTTTCGCACGGCGTCGCCGTCGATGGTCCGGGCCGATGGATCGTGCTGGCCGGCCAGACCGGCGGCGACGAGAAGGGCGACTATGCGCCCGACATGGCCGCGCAGGTCGGCACGGCGTTGCGACGCATCGTCAAGCTGCTCGGCGAGGCCGGCGCGGGACCCGAGCATATCGTCCGCCTGACCTGGTACCTGACCAGCCGCGAGGAATACCAGGCTGCGGGAGCGGGAATCGGCGCGGCCTGGAAGGAGACGCTCGGGCGAAATTTCCCGCCCTCGACGCTGCTCTACATCTCGGGCCTGGTCGACGCGCGCGCCAAGGTCGAGATCGAAGTCACCGCATTCGTACCGAAGGCTTGAAGGAAATCTACCGATGACAAAGCGATCCACATCCGCAGACTATGTGACGGCCTTCGCCACCGGCTGGCCCGAGCAGCAGCCCGATATCATGGTGCTTTCGCTGACCACGCATAAGGGCGTTCAGGATTTCGCGATGAACAAGGAGCAGGCCCTGCTGATCGCAAAGACCATGAAGGAAACCGCCGCCCGGCTGGTGGTGCCCAAAGCCAACAAGACCAGCTAGCTGGTCGCTGCGCGGCAAGGCTACTTGCGGGAAAGCGAAATCGATGTCACCCGGAAAGCGCCCTGGGAGCGGATCACGACGGATTGCCTGTTGCCGCGCGTCGTCAATGCAATGCTCGCGGTGAATCCGGGGCCGTTGGCCATGACCTGAAAGTTGCCGCCGCCGCCACGGCCTTCGAGGGTGCCGCTGACATTGCGAATGCTCTCGCTCCAGGTCCCGGACAGCGCGCCGGCCTGGGCGATGACGTTGCTGGCGAGATTGAATTTGTAGCTGTCGCTGGCGCAGGTCAGGGACTGGTTGAGACCGTTGCCGCCGTCGCCGACGGCATAGCTGGCGCGGCATCTGACACGCTCGGTCGATCCGTCGTCCAGCGTGATGGTGCCGCCGCCGGACCAGTTGCCGGCCATCCCGGCAAACGGCCCGGATTGCGCATAGCCGGCGGAGCCGGACGCAGCCACCAAGAAAAACGCGACGGCTGCGAATGTCAGCCGTCGCGTCAGCGCGAAGAATTCCGTGGTTCGGTTCGGCTTATTGCCGCGACGCTTCCCAGCGACCGCTGCACGGTACACCCGCGGATGCCCCATTCCATTTCCCCGATCCGGTTTTGCCGTTGAGCTGACCGTTCGCATATGCACCATTGATCGAGACTCGCACAAGTCCCTCGCGGCCGACGGTTCCGGAAACGGGTGCGCCACCGGCGGAGACCTTGCCGTCCGACACGGTCAGGGTGGAGCTGGTGCTCGGCTCGCAGCTGCCGCTCTTGGTCACAACCGTGACATTCCAGAGCCCGTCATATGAGTGGTCGGCGGCCGTGGCCGGAGCGGCGGCGAGGGCGCCTGCAGCGGCGAGGGCGGAAACAAAAAAAGCGGCGCGAATGCGATTGTGGCGCATAAATCAAATCCTGTGTGTGATGAGGCGGCTTATTCAGGTACAATGTGTCCAAAATTTGCTGCATCGCGACAGAGGCAAAAATACTAGATAAATCAAATCTTTAATTGACGCATTTATTCCGCCGCGGGAGCGGAATTTGTTCCGGACGGCCGCCGTTGCCGGTAAGATATTACTTTGGAAGAATCGGGGCGTTGGTCGCGAACTGCTCGTCCTGCGGTTGGGCCGGCAGGGCGTGGTGGGCCTTGGCGTAGTCAATGACCTCGCCCAAGAGCTTCTGGCCGAGCGGCGCCAGGGCGCGTTCCCACAATTCGCGCGCCGTTTCGCCCTTTTTGACGAAGCACCATTCCTGCGCGGCGATCGCGCCGGCGTCCATGCGGTCGGCGAGATGGTAGACGGTGCCGCCGGCGATCGGATCGCCTTCCTTGATGGTCCATTCGACCGCGGCGATGCCGCGGTGCCGGGGCAGCAATGAGGGGTGGTAGCCGATGCCGCCGAACCTGGCCGCGGCCAGCGCATCCTCGCCGATGCGGGCGTGGCTGTGC
>JBAQER010000203.1:0-2618 GCA_049286845.1 Bradyrhizobium sp. | reverse complement strand
CTGTTGGCAAGCACCCTGTATGTGGGTGAGGTTGTTACCTCGGCCGCCGCCAAGTTGCCTCATTGGATCGGAGAATTTCCACCGGCAATAATCTTGGTCGGGGAAGCATCATGCTGAGAATGGTGTTGTTGGGCCTCCTCATCCCATTGGGTGTAGGAGTACTGGCCGCAATGGAACTCAGAACTCCACCGCGTACTGCAGTAGTGGTCGTTCCGCCCCTTGCCGAGACAACCGTTGGCATATCCGACTCACATGGTGCGTTGGCGAAGACTGATCGACTTGAAATCACCTATGCGACAAGCGAGACGCCAACGCAGCCTGGTCTAATCGACGAACGCATTTCTCCGTCGGAAGCTACCACTATCGGTTCTCCGGAGCCCCCGAGGATTATCAACCGCCATTGGCACGAGCCCAAAACAAAGAAGGTCACTACCGCTGCCCTTCCTAAGTCGAAGCCAAAGACCACCGATATCAAGCGAACTGCCATTCCCCATCGTTCAAAGGCCGCCAGCGACACCGAGCCCTGTCGACTAAGCGCGTTTGGTGGCTTGCGTAAGGCTTTGAATTCATCAAGCTGCGAAATCTAATTCGTGAGCCGTAATCCCCCTTGGAACAGCTTCGATCGCTCTAGGCCAAGTACTCCATTTAAGAAGTTATCGACGCCGCGCTGGGTCATTCGCGTCGATTCCGCGATGCACCCAAAGAGGCTGGTTCGACCCCGATAGCGGACATGCAGCGACTACTGCGGCATGTCCGTTTGGTGCCAAATCCGGACTCACGTTCGCCGATCTCGTCCGCCGCAAGCTGTCCAGGAGCAAAGCTGCAGCCCAGCCTATCTCTCGCAGCTAAACGAGCGACGCCCGAAGTCGAGAAGCTTCAGATCAGGGGCAGCCCTGAAGGCCACGCCGATTCCTCGTTCGGATCCGATCATGCTGACTAGACCCAGCCACTGATTGAAAAGGCCACCATGTGGGTGGCTTTTTTGCCTATTTTTGAAGGTCAGCGGCAAAGAACTTGGTCGCCTCGGCCTTCGCTTCCTGATCCACTTTGGCGTCGTATCTGAGCGGCAGGTTGAACTTCTTGCCGAGCTCGGTGGCTTCGGGGTTCGTGAACGCGTGCACCGCGCCGGGATATTCGATGACCCTATAATCGGCCTTCGCTGCGTCGAAATCCTTCTTGAGCGCGTCGTACTGCTCACGCTTTACGAATGGATCGTCCGCGCCATTTAGGACAAGGATCTTCGCTTTGACGGTTCCCGGCGCGGGCGCTGGGGTATTGAGACCAAGCGATGCGTGAAAGCCCGCAACGGCGGCGAGGTCAGCGCCGGAACGCGCCATGTTCAGCACGACCGCGCCGCCGAAGCAGTAACCAACGGCGCCGATCCGCTGGGGATTGACCGAGGCTTGCTTCGCGAGTTGGCCCCGCGCTGCGTTAAAGCGCGACTCCATCACCGTCGGGTTCTTCATCACCGAACCCGAGAGCGCGCCGGCATCCTTCGGGTTGTCGGCGGTCTTGGCGTCGCCGTACATGTCAGCAATGAAGGCTGTGTAGCCCTGCTGCGCGAGCTTCCGCGCCTCGTTATGGATGTGGTTGGTGATGCCCCACCATTCATGCACCATGACGATCCCAGGTCGCTTGGCTTCGGTAGCGTCGTCGTATACGACGAAGCCCTTCATGGTGGTCTCGCCGTCCGTATAGGTGACCGGCTCTTCCCTGACCGCAGCGTTTGCGTTGGTGACCATTGCGATGGCGCAAAGTGCTCCTACCATAACTGTTCGCATGCTGACCTCCTGCAAATTGGCACAATTATATTGGCATACCAGCAATTCCAACGCTAGGCTGCGAAAACCGATCACGGCGCCGTGGTCAAACCTGGACGCCGCGACTTGGCTGCGGGAGGTCCGCTTTGCCCTCAACAGCGGACATGCATCTCAGCGGCCCTGAGGGTTGCGGCGGGCACCGGACACGTCGCTGGCGCATCGGATGCGAATTGATGGACATCCCTCGCCAAACTACTTGATACTCATAGGCGCAGCGCTGCCCGCCGATCACGCTGGTGCGCTTCGTCGTCCGCCATGTTTCAGACATCGAATGATCATCTCGTTGACGCGGGCCGACTCAGTGCGCGTATCAGGCGACCGGCACGGCACCCGCCTTAACTCAAGAGCCCCCAGCCCCTGGGCGGGACCGTGCTTTGCTCTGGTCAACAGGGGGAATAGAAACCTGTGGCATGGGATCAAGCTTTCTTCGATCCGATCATCTTGCCGGACGGGCGCCGGCTGCTGACGCTGCGGGACGCCGCCGGATACATCACCGGGTTGCCCAAGGCGGATCACCACGCCGCCGAATGGCGGGCGGCCATGGAGCCCTGTTGCTGGTCGCCGAGCATGACGGGCCGACCATGTTCGCCCGGATCGGGATGATGCGGGCGCTGCACCGGCACCGATCGAAAAGACACCAGCACCGCGAAAAAAGAAACCCGCGAAGGCGTACTCGATCGTTCAATGAGCGGAGGATATGTCGGCTGGTTCACAACCTCTAACGGTCGAATCATGGCATGATCCACCTCGCGGCGTTCTGATCTCCCTAACGCCGCTTCTTCCTCCCGAACTTCACCC
>JBAQER010000202.1:0-10033 GCA_049286845.1 Bradyrhizobium sp. | reverse complement strand
TCCTTGAGAATGCGGCCGAATGTTTCCCAGATTTTCGCGAACGCCGCGGCGTCGTTCTCGGCCAACGTCTCGAGTTCCGAAAGGACACGGCCGGTCAGCGCCTTCCTGATCTGCGCCACCTGCGGATTGTTCTGCAGCATCTCGCGCGAGAGGTTGAGCGGCAGGTCCTCGCTGTCGACCACGCCGCGGATGAAGCGCAAGTAAGCCGGCAGCAGGTCGGCGTCATCGGTGATGAAGACACGGCGGACATAGAGCTTCACCCTGCCCTTGCGCTCCGGCTCGAACAGGTCGAACGGTTTCGTCGAAGGCGCGAACAGCAGCACCGCATACGAGTAGCGGCCCTCGGCGCGGTAATGCAGTGTCATCGCCGGCTCGTCGAAGGCGTGCGCGATCTGCTTGTAGGCCGTGGCGTAGTCTTCCGGCTTCAATTCCGACTTCGACCGCTGCCACAGCGCGCTCGCCGAATTGATCTGGCTCGGCTCGCCTTCTTCCGGCACCAGTTGAATCGGAAACTGGATGTTGTCGGAATAGGCGCGGACGATGCGCTCGATCTCGTGCGTTTCGAGGTATTTCTTCGCGTCGGGCTTCAGGTGCAGCACGATCTCGGTGCCGCGCGCGATGCGTTTTGCGTCTTCCTCGCTGCCCGGCGCGATTTCGAAACCGGACCCGCCCGACGAGGTCCAGGTCCAGACATCGTCGGCGCCGGGCGGCGGCTGGTCACCACGATGCGGTCGGCGACCATGAAGGCGGAATAGAAGCCGACGCCGAACTGGCCGATCAGGCCGGCGCCGTCCTTGGCCTCGGTCAGGCGCGCCAGGAAGGATTTGGTGCCGGAGCGGGCGATGGTGCCGAGATTATCGATCAACTCCTGCCGGTCCATGCCGATGCCGGTATCGATCATGCTGAGCGTATCGGCCTTCTTGTCCGGCGCGATGCGGATCTCGGGCGGCGCCCCGTCCGCGATCAGCGCAGGGTTCGCGATCGCCTCGTAGCGCAGCTTGTCGCAGGCATCGGAAGCGTTCGAGATCAATTCGCGCAGGAAAATATCGGTTTCCGAATAGACCGAATGCACCATCAGGTGCAGCAGCTCGGCAACCTCGGCCTGGAACGGCTGGGAGACGGCGGCGGTGTCGGTCGCGGTGGCAGTCATGATCGATCTCGCTTAATGGCGCTTGCGGCAGATTGCGGAAAATTCCGATATAGCGATACCATCTTCGATAGCAAGTTCTGTGGCCCCATGAGAAACGAAAACAGGGACCGGCGAACGGCGCGATCCGGTCCCGAACCAAGAAACATAAGGAAACGCCATGACGAAAACATCAAAAGTAACCAGCGTCGAAATCCTCGCCTGCGACGCAGGCTGGCGTAATTACCATTTCGTCAAGCTGTCGACCGAGGACGGCGTCGTCGGCTGGAGCGAATATGACGAGGGTTTCGGCGCGCCCGGCGTCGGCGCTGCGATCCAGCGCCTGTCGGGCCGCGTGGTCGGGCAGAACGTATTCGCCCATGAACGGATCTTTGCAGAACTTACCGCGGCGACCCGCCCGGCCAGCGGCGGCGTGGTGGCGCTGGCGTTGGGGGCGATCGAGAACGCGCTGCTCGACGCCAAGGGCAAGCTCTTGGGCGTGCCATGCTACGAGCTGCTCGGCGGCAAGATCCGCGACCGCGTCCGGGTCTACTGGTCGCATTGCGCCACCTGGCGCATCAACCATCCGACCTGGTACACGCCCGCCATCACCAGCCTCGACGGCGTCAAGGCGATCGGACGCGAGGTCAGGACAAAGAAATTCACCGCGCTGAAGACCAACATCTTCACCTACACCGACGGCAAGCCGCAGGGCTGGCGGCCCGGTTTCGGCTCGCCGTTCGAGCCGGAGATCAACGTCGACCGCAAGGTATTGCGCGACCTGCGCATGCACCTGGAAGCCATTCGCGACGGCGCCGGGCCGGATGTCGATATCCTGCTCGACCTCAACTTCAACGCCAAGACCGAAGGCTATCTGAAGATCCTGCGCATGATCGCCGATCTCGACATGTTCTGGGTCGAGATCGACAGCTTCAACGCGGAAGCGCTCGGCTATATCCGGCGGCAAAGCCCGCACCCGATATCGTCCTGCGAAACGCTGTTGGGACTGCGCGAATTCCTGCCCTATTTCCGCGAGCAGGCGATGGATGTGGCGATCATCGACACGCCGTGGAACGGGGTCTGGCAGTCGATGAAGATCGCCGCCTCCGCCGAGGCCCACGAGGTCAATGTCGCGCCGCATAATTTCTACGGCCACCTCTGCAGCATGATGAACGCGCATTTCTGCGCGGCGGTACCCAACCTGCGGATCATGGAAATCGACATCGACCGGCTGGCATGGGACGACGAGCTGTTCACCCACCTGCCCGAGATCGTCGATGGCCATCTCGTGATCCCGGACCGGCCCGGCTGGGGCACCGAGCCCAACGAGGAAGCGCTGCGCGCGCATCCGCCGAAGGGGCTGGGCGGGCTGTTGAATTACGGGCAGAAGAAGTAGCGTGCCGCCAAGCTATCGACGCGGCGTGTCCGAAATCGCCGCGAGATATCGCCGGACCGAGGCATCGAAGGCTGCCTTGGCATCGGCTGCGATGTTGCGGCCCCACCAGGCGCCGTAGATTCGATCGAACGCCAGCGGCGCGATCGCGCGTGCGATTCCTTGAACCGATTTCGCGTTCAAGGGAATGTAGTTCGGAAAACTGAACATGAAACTCAGTGATCGCCGATCCATCGCGACCATGGCGACGTCGCCGGTCAGCAGCGCGCAGCGGCCTTCGGCGCCCGCGCGCCAGTGCATCACGGTGGCCCCGGCAAAATGCCCGCCGGCACGGACCAGCGCGATGTCATCCGAAAGCCGACGGCTTTCCCCCGACCAGTAAACGATCGCGGGGTGCGGACGCGTGACCCATTGCCGATCGTCGCCGTGCAGATAGATCGGCACGCCGCCAAAGGCTTCGCTCCAGTCGGCGACGGCGCCATAAAAGTGCGGATGCGAGACGGCAATCGCCTTGAGGCCGCCGAGCGAGTGGATGTGCTCCACCGCTTCAGGGGTAACCAGCGGAATGCAATCCCAGAGCACACAGCCATCCGGTCCAGGCACCAGCAGCGCGCGTTGCCCGATCGCGAAACCAGGCTCGACGCCGATTCCGAAAAGGCCGAGATCCTGACGCCAGACCAGTCTGTGGGTTTTCGTCAACTGCTCGCGATCGAGCCACCTCTGGCCTTTCCAGTTCACGAACTGCCGCTCGTCTTCGCAGATCGGGCACGACACCGGCGGCTCGTCCGTTTCAGGAAACTGGGCGCCACATTGTTCGCAGGTCCACAACGGCAAGCGGGTGCTCCCTTCGCAAATGGCTGATGCCAGATCCTATCACCGCAGCGCGATATCCAGCCAGCCGAGCGCGTTGACGGTGACGCGGTCGCCGGCATTGACGACGACCGTGGTGGTCTCGGCCTCGATGATCGCGGGGCCCGCGACAGCGTGGCCCGGCCGGAGATCGTCGAGCGCATAGACCGGGACTTCGCTCCATCTGCCGAACCAGGCCTGACGCGTCGCTCGCGGCGCGCAAGGAGCGGCCGATGGCGCCGGTTTCGCATCCTGCCCGCGCTGCGACACTTCGCCGATCGCAGCCACCCGCGCATTGACGAACACCACCTCCTGGTCGCGCGAGGCGTAGGTGTAGAGCTCTTCGTGGCGGCGGTGGAAGCGATCCTCGATTTGATCGACCACCGAGGCCGCGTTCCAGTCGAGACCGTCGAGCGCGACGTCAATCTCGAAGATCTGCTCACCGTAGCGCATTTCCGCGGAGCGTTCCGTCGTCATCGGCCCGCCGAACCAGGCGCGCAATCGGCCGGTGGCCTCACGCTCCAGATCGGCGAACAGCCGGCGCGCCTCGTCCGCCGAAATGCGCGCGCCGGCGCCGTAATGGGTCCGGCTCACCTCGTAGCGCAGATCGCTTGTCAGCATGCCCCAGGCCGACAGCACCGAGGCCGCGATCGGCACGATGATGCGCTTGATGTCGAGTTCGCGGGCGACTTCGGCGGCATGCAGGCCCGCCGCGCCGCCAAAGCTCAGCAGCGCGAATTTCCGCGGATCGACGCCGCGGCGCAGGGTCATCAGCCTTATGCCGTCGGCCATCTTCAGGTTGATCATCCTGAAGATGCCGGCGGCGGCCTCATACCGCGACAGCCCCAGCGACGCCGCAACCCGGTCGACGGCGGCTTCCGCTGCCGCAGCGTCCAGCGGACGCTTGCCGCCCATGAAGGCGCTCGCATCGAGGTAGCCGAGCACGACATTGGCGTCGGTGACGGTGGCGGCCAGACCGCCATTGCCGTAACAGGCCGGCCCCGGCACCGAGCCCGCGCTTTCGGGGCCGACGCGCAAGGTGCCGCCGGCATCGATTGACGCGATCGAACCGCCGCCGGCGGCGATGCTGGCGATGTCGAGGCTGCGCAACGCAATGCGTTCGCCGGCGAGCGATCCGTCGGCGGACAGCGAGGCGCGGCCTTCCGAAACCAGCGAGATATCGGTTGAGGTGCCGCCCATGTCGAACGGCACCAGATCGGGAATGCCGAGCAGGTCGGCACAGCGCCTTGCGCCGGATATGCCGCCGGCGGGACCTGACAGCACCGTGCCCGCGGCCAGCCGCGAGGCTTCCTCCACCGGAGCCATGCCGCCATGCGACAGGATGATGAAGAGCGAGCCCTCGAAGCCGGCCTCGTGAAGCCGCTGCTCCAGATTGGTCAGATAGTGCCGCACCAGCGGCCGGACATAGGCGTTCACGATCGTGGTCGAGACGCGCTCATATTCCTTGATCTGCGGCAGCACGTCGCTCGAGCGGGAAATGCTGACGTCGGGCAGTTCGCGCGCCAGCCGCTCGACGGCGGCGAGTTCGTGCACCGGATTGAGATAGGAATGCAGGAAGCAGACCGCGACCGAAGCGGCGCCGGAGCGGCGGATGGCGGCGATGGCCTGATCGAGCGAGCTGTCGCTGAGGGGTATCGCGACCTCGCCGTTGGCCTTGAGCCGCTCTTTCACGCCGAAGCGCCGTTCGCGCGGCACCAGCGGCTGCGGCGGCGGCGAACGCAGGTCGTAGCGGTCGCCCTTGAGACCCTCGCGCATCTCGATCACGTCGCGATGGCCCTCGGTCGTGAGCAGCGCCACCTTGGCGCCCTTGCGCTCGAGCAGCGCGTTGGTCGCAACCGTGGTGCCATGCACGATCCGGTCGGTTTGCCCAAGCATTGCCGCGCGCGTCAGTTTCAATCGCCGCGCCAGCTCTTCCAGCCCCGCCATGACGCCGACCGACTGGTCCAATGGCGTCGACGGCGATTTCGCGAAGGTGGTTTTGCCGCTCTCGTCGATGGCGACCAGATCCGTGTAGGTGCCGCCGACGTCAATTCCGATGGTGAACATGGTCAGGCGCCCTGCTTCGCATCGGAGACCACAAGTCCCTGTTCGCGGTCGCGCGCACGGGCATTGAGCGATCGCTCTTCCGGCGGTCCCCAGCCGCCGCCGCCGGAGGAACGAATTTCGAGGCAATCGCCGGGACGGATCTCGATGCCGACTTCCTTGGTGCGCAATACGCGCGGCGGACGGCCTTCGGAGATCAGCCGGTAATCGTGGGGAACGCCGTCCTTGCCGCCGAGCATCCCGCACGGGCCATAGCGCACGCCGTCGCCGGCGGTGTTGGCGCGCGCCGGCTTGGCCGTTTCCAGCACCAGATCGAGCGCGACGCCGAGGCCGCCGCGAAACTTGCCGTCACCGCCGGAGTTTTCGCGAAACTCGTGATGGCGGAAATAGAGCGGAAACCGCACCTCGGCGACTTCGATGCTGCCGAACTTGATGCCGCCCACGGTGTGCCATTCGCCGATCGACGACCAGCCGTCGCCGCCGGACGAGGCGCCGCCGCCGGGGCGGGCCTGAAACATGTGCCAGATGAAATTGCGCCCCGAGCGCGGATCCTCGCCCTGGATCGCGATCCGGAAACGGCGGCTCCAGCCGGCCATGGCGCGGTCAGGACAGGAGGCCGACATCGCCTTGACGATGGCCTCGACGATTTCGTTGGAGGGATGGCTGGTGCACAGCGTCACCGGCCGGCCCGGATCGGCCCAGACGATGGTGCCCTGTTTCGCAACTACCTTGAGCGGCCGCAGCGCGCCGGCATTCTTCGGGATGTCGGCGTCGATCAGATAGGCAAAAGCCATCACCACCGCCGCCTGCATGTTGGCATGCGAGGAATTGACGAAGCTGGTCGTCTGCGGATCGGAATCAGAAAGATCGATTTCGATATCGCTGCCCTGCTTGGTGACCTTCGCCGCAATCCGGATGTCGCTGCGGCCATGGCCGTCGTCGTCGAGAAAGGCCTCGCCGTGGAACACGCCGTCCTTCCAGGTCGAGATGACAGCGCGGGTCTGCGCCTCGGCGGCATCCAGAATGGTTTCCACCGCGGCTTCCACCACAGGGGCGCCGAACTCGGCAAACAGCCGCGACAGCCGCCGTTCGCCAAGATGCGCCGCGCCGACCATCGCCGCGAGATCGCCGCGGAATTCGCGGGGGTTGCGGATGTTGAGCGCCAGCAGGTCGAGCAGGTCGTCGCGCAGCTTTCCGGCCTCGTACAGCTTGATCGGCGGGACGCGGATGCCCTCCTGATAGATCTCGGTGGCGCCGGGATTGTAGCCGCCATGGGTGGCGCCGCCGATGTCGCTCTGGTGGGCGCGGACGATGGTCCAGAGCAGGCGCCGGTCGCCGTCGAAGATCGGCACGAAGGCGGTGAGGTCGGGCAGATGGCTGCCGCCGTGATAAGGATCGTTGAGCAGGATGACGTCGCCGGGCTTGACGTCCTTGAAGCGCTGCTCGACCGCGAGCGTCGCCCAGGGCAGCGCGCCGACATGCACCGGGATGTGATCGGCCTGCGCGATCAGGCGGCCGCGCGTGTCGCAAATCGCCAGCGAGAAATCGCGGCTGGAATTGAGGATCTGCGAATAGGAGGTGCGAAGCATGGCTTCGCCCATTTCCTTCACGATCGAACTCAGGCGGTGCTGGACGACGGATCGCGTGATGGGATCGATCTTGCTGGACATGGACTGTTGCTGGCAAAAAATGGCGGATTGATCAAGGGACGCCGGTCAGGCCGACGCCGCCACCTCGGCAAGCGATTCCGACGCCGCGGTGACGATGGTGTCGATATCCTGATCGGTCATCGGCGTCGACAATGCCATCAATCCATAGCCCGCCGCCAGCACGCCGCGATTGAGCAGTCCCCGGTTGAAGACCGCCGCGCGCTGCGCCTCCTCCTCGCTCGGATAGGCCGACCGGTAATCGCGGATCGGACGATCGGCGAAATGGATTTTCAACAGCGAGCCGAGCCCGACGGTGCGGCCGGGCACGCCGTGGCGACGAAATGCCTCGTCGATACCGCTGCGCACCGCCTCCCCGATCGCATCCAGCCGCACGAAGGCAGCTTCATCGAGCAATTCCATTGCCGCCAGGCCTGCGCGCATCGTCACCGGATTGGCCGAAAACGTCCCGCCATGCGGCAGCGCCGGCTTGCCCGAGGTGGGATCGAACACCGCCATGAATTCCTTCTTGCCGCCGACCGCGCCGACCGGAAAGCCGCCGCCCATGATCTTGCCGAGCGTGGTCAGGTCGGGGTCGATGTCCCACAGCCCCTGCGCGCCGCGATAGCCGAGGCGAAAGGTGATGACTTCGTCGAAAATCAAGAGCGCGCCGACCTCTGATGTGACCGCGCGCAGCGCCTCGAGATAGGCCTTGTCGGCGGGCGCGAGCCCGGCGCGGTTCGGCATGGGATCGACGAGCACGCAAGCCAGCTCTGCGCCGTGTTCGCGGATCAGGCTGACGGCAGCCTCGGCATCGTTGAAGGGAATGGTGATCACATCGGCCAGCACATTGTCCGGCGTGCCCCTGGCATAGGCGACCGAGACCGGCGCATTGCGGCCCCAGGCTTCCGGCGCCGGATCGAGGCTGACCTCGGCGTAATCATAGGAGCCGTGATAGGCGCCCTCGCATTTGGCGATCTTCGGCCGGCCGGTGAACGCGCGCGCGGCCTTCAGCGCCATCATTACCGCCTCGGTGCCGGAATTGGTGAACCGCACCTGTTCCACACCGGGCAATCGCGCCACCAGCAATTCCGCAAGATCGATCTCGGAGGCCGTCGGCAGTCCGAACGCCGATCCCAGCGCGAGCTGTTTGGTCGCGGCCGCCACCAGCAAGGGGTGCGCGTGGCCATGGATCAGCGAGGTGAAATTATTGATGCAGTCGATATAGCCGTTGCCGTCGACGTCGATGACCCGGCAGCCCTCGCCGCGCGCGGCATAGATTGGATAGGGCTTCATGAACACCGTGGTGCGCGTATTACCGCCGGGCAGGCTGGCGAGGGCGCGGGTGTAGAGGTGTTGGGAACGAGAGTTGGGGTCGGGGTACATGCGCGGTTCTCACCAGGTCTCGGCGCGGAATTCGGGGCACTCGTTACTCCTAGCCGCTTCCGAGCTAAATCGTCCAGACTGAACCGCATGGAGACATGGACGCTTCCAAGACTGATTGCGGCGTTTCCGGAGCCGCACCTGTGATATTCGACATCTCACCTCCCAGTAGCTATTTCGCCTGCATGGACGCAAAGTCGGTTACGGCCAATTGCACAAAGCCGACAATAAATACGGCAATGACGATAAATAGCAGGCGATCAATAATGTCATCTAACCGCAGCGCCAATTCTTTATTCCGCAAAAAGAAGAACGGCCGAACGACAATCCTTGTATATGAGATGCAGTATCCGAAGAGGGCGAACAACGCGATCTTCGATAGAACGTTGAGACTCGTACTGTGAGACCTTTCGGCGAAATACTGAAGCACGCCCACCGCTCCGGCATTTTTTAGAAGATCCAAAATCCACTTCGTAAAAGCGTTGAGAGTTTCCGCGCCCGCCTTGATTTCCGGGACTAAGACTATCGCATTCCGGAAATATTCTGCAATTTTCAATTTACCCTCCTGGAGTTGATGGATTCAAGCGCCCAACGCGATGCTTCCGCTTGCATCCATCAAAGGTCGGGTGGCGATCCGCCTACGCCTTGGCTGGATAGGGCCAGATCGTGCACGCGCGACCAAACAGGGATTCGGCACGCGCGACGATGGTCTCTTCATCCCACGGATCAGCGTCTTTGAATTTCTGAAAGTACGCATTGAGCATTAGGCTGCTATTGGCTGCGAGCTCAGGACGCTTGAGGCTGAATGCAACATTGCTCAAAGACGAATTAAATCCCGAAGTCACCAGCGTCAAGTTACCAAGACTATGAAGTAATCGCGCCCGCGCTTCCTTGGCCTCAGCTGTATCGGCGGGGAGCGGCCAGTCCTGTGGTTTCCAGCCCTGTGGCAATACATGCTCGACGGAGAGGCTATCAAGTTCAGGCATAAATTCTTGCTTCGACGTTCTTAGCGAAAATTCAAGAGCCTCAAGTATCGCGCGTACCTTGCGGCTATTGCGTCCCTCGTATAGCTGCCGTCGCGACCACGCGATTCCGAATTTTTCGTCGCTGGGCCAAAGCTGGCTATCACCTTCCAGCGCAAGAAGCTTCGCGCGGAGCGTCGGAGCATCTGCCTTTTCCTCGGCAACCATCTCAGAGAGAAGCCGATCGAGAAATACCCGGTTATAACTTTTTGTGGTCAGTCCGCAGACGAATCGGCGAACGAAGTAAGATTCTATGTCCGTCAACATCGAGATGAATTCAGATGAGTCCGGTGCGTGGTGCTCGAGAAGATGGAACAGGAGCGGCGTCTGCGTTGCGGTATCGAGTAACTTCATGCGCCGGCAAAACAGACCGAATCGAGTTTTTTGATCCGGAACAATGCAAACCTGGAACTGGGTTGCCAACGCCGCGACCCGAGTCAACTCCTGATCCGTGTTGCGCTCTTGAGATTCCCACCACATTTTGAATTCTTCGAATACGTGCGCGACCTTCAGTGCCTCACGCTTGCGAAGGCCGACATAGTGATAGAGC
>JBAQER010000201.1:0-4913 GCA_049286845.1 Bradyrhizobium sp. | reverse complement strand
TGTCGGTTTCCCCAAATGTGTGGACTGGGGGCCGAAAATGATTGATCGGCTCCTTAAATCGTCGACTGGTGTTCCTTTAATTGTAAACTGGTGCAACGGTCAGCTTCCTCCTTGCGAGAACCTTGCGTCGCCTCCAAGGACCGTGCATGCGCAACAGTCGATCCGCGACATAGATCGTGATCTCGACTCCAAAGCGCCGCAGCGTTTCGTTTTGCACGCGATTTGTCCGCCAGCGCGGTCCGGCCGACGGCGCATTAGCGATCCACTCAGCAAGCTGAGCGGCTTGCGGTCCCGAAAGTTGCCCGCTCGGTCGTTCGAGCGCAGCTTCAAGTCCGCCCTGCGCACCACGCTTTATCCAGCGATACAGAGTTCGCGGTCGCACGTCGGCAACTTCGGCAGCAGCCTCGACGGACAAACCATCGCGCACGTCGGCGATTGCCATGAGCCTGGCGCGACGATGTGGCAGACGCTCCTGGCGCGCTTGCGCGCGCAACTCCTCTCCAGTTTGCGGCAAGTTGTCGATCCAGGCCCGCCACGAGCCGCGTTCGTCGTTGTCCCGTTCGTCTGGCCACGCTGTGAGGAACAAGGCCTCCACTTGACCGCGTATCGCAGCATCCAGGGTTGGCCAACGCTGCATCTGCCGGCGCGGGCGTACGGCTCGCAGCATTGCGAGTGCAGCTTGTGTTCGTTTCGGCCACGCTTCGAACATCCACGCCAGGATCACCAGGCCTTGATAGCCATCGGCCAGCTCTCCCAGCCGGGCGGTGCCGAAATCACGAGCGATCCGCGCAAACAGCACGTCGCGAGCGGTCGGCTTGGTATCGATCCACACAGCGCCCAACAACATGTCGAACAGAGCCACGGCCACAGACCAGCCGATTTTGCCGATCTGCGGCAAATCGACGATGCCTGCTGGCCGGCCGTCGAGTATACGCCGCTGAAATTCCAATACAGGCTCCGCCGCGATCATGCTCGTGACGCGGGCCAAGCGATGCGCGCAGCGCCGACATCGGTCGGGCGCGAAATACGTTGCATCCGACAATCGGGGCAAGCGCAGCTTTACCCCGCACTCGGGACAGGTTCGTATCAATATCGTGCCATGTGTTGGACAGGCTGTCAGCCAGCCAATCGTCCACGTCCGTCGTACATAAGGCACTTCATCCTCGGCGAGGCAGTCAGGACAGATGCCTATTCGTCGCGATTGATTCGACGGCCGTTCGGCCGTGTAGCGCTGCCGACCGAACCGGTCGGGCAGGGCATCAATAATCCCATCATCAGGCCAGTTGGCGAAGCTCAGCAAGCGGATGCGGTCGCTCGATACGCCCGTCCCGCGCGCAAGCGCCGCGACGACGAGCGGATCAGGCTTGCGCCACCAGTCGGGATGGGTTGCGAAGCCCATCTCGCCGTCGCCGAGCAGCAAGGCTTCCGGCCAGACCCCGAACGGTTCGGCGAAACGAAGCAGCCAGGACGCCAGCGCCTCATCCGGCAGTGGCGCAACGCGTGCCGGCAGCGACCGCGGTGCGCCGACGATCTCCGCATTGAAAAACTCAACCTTGTAGATCTCATCCGGCGACACGTCGGCGCTCCGTGGGAGGAATGAAACCAATGTCGTCGATTCTCTCGATGCGGATGCGTTCTTCTCCGGCGGCGACAGCCGCCACAGCGGCTGTCGTGACCAGGCTGACCACCTCGCCGAGAATGCCCTCCGCCGCGCCTAGCAGCTTTTGCGCGAAGGCCGGCTCCTCCATACCCGACCGTTCACGGAGCGGCAGCATCGCCTCCAACGTATTGAGAAGGCGCAGATACTCTTCATCATACTTCCATGGCGGCAAGCCGAAGGGCGTGAACCGGTTGGCGAGCTGGTCATCGCTCTGGATCGCGCGCAATGCCTCTGCGGTACCGACCGCGACAAGCGGAATTTGTAGCTCGTTGCCGAGCCATCGCAGCAGGTTGAGAAAGCGCCGTTGCTGCATCCTTGAGCCCGACAAGATGTTGTGGACTTCGTCGATCACGAGCAGGCGCACATCCGTCGCGCGCAATATCCGCATCGCCATATCCTGCTTAGCGGCCAACCGATCGTTGTTGCGATCGGGCGCGCCGAGCGCTTCGAGCACCGCACCAAAGAACAGTCGCTCGTCCGGCGCCGGGGGCATCTGGACTTTTAAGACGGGCACCGAGATAGCACCCTCGGAGGCATCCACTCCCCCGCGCAAATGCGCCCGCTTGAACTTCTCGACGATCATGGTCTTGCCGTTGTTGCTGGGCCCGACCAGCAGCAAGTTCGGCATCCGGGTCCGCTTCGGGAACGTCAGAAGGTCGTCCATCGCCGCCAGGGCGGCTTCCGCCCGTGCATAGCCGATCCACCGATCTGCGCGGATGCGCTGGATGCGAATCTCGCCAGGCGCATCGGCGAGCGCGCGAATCTGCGGCAGCAGATGCGGGTAGGAGGGATTGCTCATGTCCATTCCTCCACGTTCTTGAACAACCGCTGATCGGCGGGCAGGGGCTCGATCGTTGGAGCGGATTCAGCCGCGATGGCGGCTGGACGCCGTTCTGTCACCACGCCATCAAGGCGAAGCCGCCGCTCTCGTTGACGACGCGCAGTCTTGGTCTCCGCGCTAGCGCGCTGCGCAATACCGCGCATTGCGTCAATTGCTGTGAAGATAGCGTCCTCGTTGATCTCGGCACGGCCTTCGTCCCGCAACCGCGTCAGTGCCAGTCGATGCTCCCACAGGCTGATCGCCGGCCGACGCAGATCGCGATAGCTGAGGTCATAGTAGCGTCCGTCGGGTGCGAGCAGATGGACCCGGCTGAGATCGCGTGGATCGTACCGAACGATCATCCGCTCTCGCTCGCCGATCCAGGTGCGCAGCACATCGGCCCAATAGCCGATCGAATGCAGGAACACGCCTTCGCGGCGAACAAGCCGCCGCTCCATCGGCAGAAAGTCGATCAGGAAGCGGCGCGGATCGTCGATTGCGGTTGGCATGCCCCGTCCCGAGATCTGTCCATCGCCCAGGATTCCGCGCTCCCAGGCCGCGACCGGCGTCGTGCCGATCCCGCGATGCAAATCGTGGTGATAAACACCGACGATTGCGTGGGCGAGCCAGCGTTCGATCTCGTCAAGCGTCAATGCCGCCGTGTCTTCCGGCTTCCAATCTCCCTTGGCACGAACATCCGAGAAAGTGGTGCCAGGCAAGAGATGAACCTTGCCCATCATCGACCCGATCAGCCGTTCGATATGGCCGCCATAGTGCGGCGTCCTCACCGGACGATAGTCGACGGCGATCCCATACTGCTCGCAGCCGCGCTTCAGCGCCTCGGAATGGAACTCCTTGGCGTTGTCGAGATGCAACCGCTCGATCAATCCCTGGACAGGCCAATCACCGGCGACACCACGCGCCATCAGCCAGCCGGCCTTCGGCAGAACGGCATGGGCGATACACAGCGCGACCGACGTGGCGGATGGCGGTTCGAGCGCCAAATGGAACCCCGCGACACAGCGCGAGTGGACATCGATTGCAATGGTCAACCACGGCCGCTGGATCGGCTGTCGTGTGACACTGTCGACCGCGATCACGTCTACCAGCGTGTGGTCGATCTGAACAAGTGCGAGTGGCCAAGGCGCCGTCAGAGAACCCGTCGCTGGTCCGAAGCGATCACGTGCGGCCTTGCGGCCGGATCGCTTTGCCAACACCTCGACCGACGCACGTTGTCCAATCCGCAAGTCGATTGCCGTGCGGCTTGGCTTCGGCAGTCCCAGCGTCCGGCAGCGCCGTTGCACCTCGGTCACCAGATCGCTGACGCGCGGTCGTTGCCGGGTCAGATAGAACTCGTCGATCGTGGCCTGCACCACCTCATCGACCTCTGCAGGCAGAAAAAGCTGGCCGTGTCGCCGTCCGCGGCGCCCCGGCAGGAGGCTCGTTACGCGCGGATCGGCAAGATAGCGCGACAGCAGCCGATAAACGACCGTGGCACTGCAGCCAAGCGCCTCGGCAGCCGCCTCGGCATCGCCTCGCGTCCGCTCCGGCGCCTTCGCCAGAACACTGATCACCTCAAAGCGACGACGCGCCTTATGCCAATCAGCAACGGGTACGTCTGCAAGATCGGGTGTGTCAGCCGCGGGGCTCATGCCAATCCCACCGGTGAATTGGGGTGTATCGGCGCGGCGAGGTCGACTCTGAAAGCGCCCCGCGCGATGAGCCGCCAAACCACACCCAGCGCCATCGCGCGGTCGCAGGACATCGCGTCGACGATGCGCTCGAAAGTCGGTTCGCAGAGTGTTCGCGCTGCTCCCAAAGCGCGTTCGGATATTGCCGGATCAAGCGGTGCTTTGCGTAGCGGTAGCAGCCGTCTGGCATTGTCGAGCAACGGTCCCCGGATGCCGCGTTCGGTCGCGATGCGGAAACGTCCGCCGTTCTTCCTCGCCATCGCCCGAGCCGCAACAAAGCCTGGCCGTAGTCGCGCCCACTGGGCGCGCAGATCGACGCAGTACTTTACCTCGACCAGCTCTGAGCGTCCGTTGCTCCAGATCACGCGGAAATCCGGCGTGTATCTGCGCAGCCGCGCGCCATCCTGGAACTCGATTGTGATCGGCTGCGAGGTGATCGCGGCGCCGGCATCGCGAAAGTTCACCAGCAGCACGAAATCCCGTTCGAGCGCGCTCTCGTGCTCGACCGCCTCTCCATCGACTGGCCGAAAGCCTGTGATGTGCGAACGCCGACTGAGCGGGATGCGTCTCATCGATCCCTCCGACTCACCATCGTGCAAGGTGAGTCTACGCCCAGCCGCTGCAGGCAGTCCACGATTTAAGGAGCCAGTTAATGATTCAAGGGAAATCACATCATGCGGAAAGTCGTGCAAAGACTCGAAAAGCCAGCGCCGCCCAGAATCGGATTCAAGGGAAAACGACA
>JBAQER010000200.1:0-5979 GCA_049286845.1 Bradyrhizobium sp. | reverse complement strand
GGTCAGGCCCTTCGACAGGTACTTGTTGTTGGGCTGCTCCGGTTGCCGGCCTTCGTCGACGCCCTTGCCGATGGCGTCGAAGTTGGTTTCGGAGGGATCGACATGGGCGAGATCGAAGCGGCCCATGTAGCTGACCGCGAGTTCACGGAACACGTAGTCGATGATCGAGGTCGCGTACTTGATCGAGTCGTTGCCCTGCACCGGGCCGTTCGGCTCGAAGCGGGTGAAGGTGAAGGCGTCGACATATTCCTCGAGCGGCACGCCGTATTGCAGGCCGAGCGAAATCGCGATCGCGAAGTTGTTGATGATGGAGCGGAGTGCCGCGCCTTCCTTGTGCATGTCGATGAAGATCTCGCCGAGCCTGCCGTCGTCATATTCGCCGGTGCGCAGATAGACCTTGTGCCCGCCGACCACGGCCTTCTGGGTGTAGCCCTTGCGGCGATCCGGCATGCGCTCGCGCTCGCGCATCACGACGATGCGCTCGACCAGCCGCTCCACCACCTTTTCCGACAAGTGCGCGGCGCGCGCGGCCATCGGCTTCTCCATGAAGCTCTCGATCGCGTCGTCTTCCTCGTCGTCGTCGCTGATCAGCTGCGAGTTCAGCGGCTGCGACAGCTTCGAGCCGTCGCGGTAGAGCGCGTTGGCCTTCAGCGCCAGCTTCCAGGACAGCAGGTAGGCTTCCTTGCAGTCCTCCACCGTGGCGTCGTTCGGCATGTTGATGGTTTTCGAGATCGCGCCCGAAATGAACGGCTGCGACGCCGCCATCATGCGGATGTGGCTCTCGACCGAGAGATAGCGCTTGCCGATCTTGCCGCAGGGGTTGGCGCAGTCGAACACGCTGTAGTGCTCGGCCTTCAGATGGGGTGCGCCTTCCACCGTCATCGCGCCGCAGATGTGCACGTTGGCGGCCTCGATCTCGCGTTTTGTAAACCCGATCGCGGAGAGCAGGTCGAAATTCGGCGCGGCAATCGCTTCCGGCTCGAGCTTCAGCGTTTCACGCAGGAAATCCTCGCCGAAAGTCCACTTGTTGAAGGCGAATTTGATGTCGAAAGCGGTGGGCAGGGCGGCTTCCACCTTTGCGAGAGCTTCGTCGGTGAAGCCCTTGGCTTTCAAGGTAGAAACGTTGATCCCCGGCGCGTTGGAGAGCGAGCCGTGGCCGACCGCGTAGGCCTCGATCTCGGCGATATCGGATTCACGATAGCCGAGCGCGCGCAGCGCTTCCGGCACGGCGCGGTTGATGATCTTCCAGTAGCCGCCGCCGGCGAGCTTCTTGAATTTCACCAGTGCGAAGTCGGGCTCGATGCCGGTGGTGTCGCAATCCATCACGAGACCGATGGTGCCGGTCGGCGCCACCACGGTGGTCTGCGCGTTGCGGTAGCCGTTGATTTCTCCGAGTTCGAGCGCCTTGTCCCAGGCGGCCTTGGCGTGCTCGATGATTTCGGTCTGCGGCACGCTGGCGTAATCCAGCGGCACCGGCGAGACGGCCAGCGCCTCATAGCCTCTGCTTTCACCGTGCGCGGCGCGGCGGTGGTTGCGGATCACCCGCAGCATGTGGGCGGCGTTCTTCTTGTAGCCGGGGAACGGGCCGAGCTCCTTCGCCATTTCCGCCGAAGTGGCGTAGGCCACGCCGGTCATGATCGCCGATAGCGCGCCGCACAGCGCGCGGCCTTCCTTCGAGTCGTAGGACAGGCCCATGGTCATCAACAGGCCGCCGATGTTGGCGAAGCCGAGGCCGAGGGTGCGGAACTCGTAGGACAGTTCGGCGATCGCCTTCGACGGGAACTGCGCCATCATCACGGAGATTTCGAGCACGATGGTCCACAAGCGGCAGAGGTGCTCATAGGAGTCGACGTCGAACAGCTTGGTCGTGGTGTTGTAGAAGGTGATCAGGTTGGCGGAGGCCAGATTGCAGGCGGTGTCGTCCAGGAACATGTATTCCGAGCACGGATTGGAGGCGCGGATCTCGCCGGACGCCTTGCAGGTGTGCCAGTCGTTCATGGTGGTGTTGAAGTGCAGGCCGGGATCGGCGCTCGCCCAGGCGGCGTGACCGATTTTCTCCCAGAGGTCGCGCGCCCTGAGAGTCTTGGTGACCTTCTTGTTGGTGCGGCCGATCAGGTTCCAGTCGCCGTCGGTCTCGACCGCGCGCAAAAAGTCATCCTTCAGCGACACGGAGTTATTGGAGTTCTGGCCGGAAACCGTGAGGTAGGCCTCCGAATCCCAGTCGGTGTCGTAGACCGGGAAATCGATCTCCTTGTAGCCTTGCTTGGCGAACTGGATGACGCGCTTGATCATGGGGTCGGTGACCATGGCGCGGCGGGCGAGCTTGATCTCGCGGCGCAGCGCCGGGTTCTTTTCGGGATCGAAGCAGTCGTCGCCCGAGCCTTCGCAGTTGACGCAGGCCTTCAGCACCGCCTTGAGATGCCTCTGGTTCAGCTTGGAGCCGGTGACGAGGGCGGCGACCTTCTGCTCCTCCTTCACCTTCCAGTCGATATAGGTCTCGATATCCGGATGGTCGGCGTCGACCACCACCATCTTGGCGGCGCGGCGGGTGGTGCCGCCCGACTTGATCGCGCCCGCGGCGCGGTCGCCGATCTTGAGGAAGCTCATCAGGCCGCTCGAGCGGCCGCCGCCGGACAGGCGCTCGCCTTCGCCGCGCAGGCGGGAGAAGTTGGAGCCGGTGCCGGAGCCGTATTTGAACAGGCGCGCCTCGCGCACCCAGAGGTCCATGATGCCGCCCTCGTTGACGAGGTCGTCATTGACGCCCTGGATGAAGCAGGCATGCGGCTGCGGATGCTCGTAGGCCGATTTCGATTTCGTCAGCTTGCCGGTGAACGGATCGACGTAATAGTGGCCCTGGCCGGGACCGTCGACGCCGTAGGCCCAGTGCAGCCCGGTGTTGAACCACTGCGGCGAGTTCGGCGCGACCATCTGCTTGGCCAGCATGAAGCGCAGCTCGTCATAGAAGGCCTGCGCGTCTTCTTCGGAAGCGCCGAAGTAGCCGCCCTTCCAGCCCCAATAGGTCCAGCAGCCGGCGAGGCGGTCGAACACCTGCTTGGCCGAGAGTTCGCTGACATAGCGCTCGTTCTCGGGGAGGGTGGCGAGCGCCTCGGTGTCGGGCACCGAGCGCCACAGCCATGACGGCACTGTCTCTTCCTCGACCTTCTTCAGCTTTGCGGCGACGCCGGCTTTACGGAAATACTTCTGCGCCAGAACGTCGGAGGCGACCTGCGACCAGAATTCCGGAACCTCGACGTTCTCCAGCCGGAACACCACCGAGCCATCGGGGTTGCGGATCTCCGATGTCGTCAATCTGAAATCAATGCCAGCGTAAGGTGACTGGCCCTGGGTGGTGTTGCGCCGCTCGATTCGCATATTGGTCGTGCCCCGTTCTTGTAACCGGACCGCTTTTCGCAACGGCCGGCTGTTTTCCTTGAGCGAACCTCCCGGACCAAAGTTGAAGGCAACTTTGGCCGAGGGACCCGCAAGCTCTACCGGTGGATCCGGCCCTGTTTCTCTACGCACGTCCTGGCGGGAGCGCCGGCTCCGGTTCAGGTCACGCTTTCAACGCCCCAACTCATCAACCCAACTCGTGAACCTGGGCCAATTCCGGCCCGTTTTTAGCGCCCCGAAGGCCCCCGGAGTTCGGGACAAAAAATCCCAGCCCCGCTGCCTCAACCGGCCGGCGAAGTGGTCAATTCAGGAACCCATCTGGGAGCGACCGGCGGGACCCAAACACACTCGCGCCGAACAGGTTGAAAGCTAGGACAACTCCCTCGCGCCCGTCAAGGATTAGTACGAGTTTCTGAATCAAATACTAAATATGGTGCAAAGCGGGGGAAAACAGGGGGGCTCCGGGCCCCGCTGATGCCCGCAAGTATCAGTGAGTCCTCAGGGATTCCCAAGGGAAAAAAATCTGTTTTCGTGAACCGGTCGAGGCTTCATCCCGCTGTTCACAGGGCAACTATTTATTGTGCCTCGAGGGTCCTTTGGGGGTTGCTCCGGGAAGACTCACGTGACGCTACGGGGATGTCCGGGCAGGCATGTCCGCCGGCCGATGGTCTAGTGCCCGGAAAAGCTTCAAGGTGCCTCCGATTCCATCGGTCGACTCACCCCATGAAGCTGCAAAATCCGACGGCCGCGCGTGCCCCCATCACGCCCGCGGGCCTCCTGTTCCTCGCCATCACCTCGTTGGGCTGGGGCTTCAATTGGCCGGTCACCAAATACCTCTTGAGCGAACTGCCGCCGCTGACGCTGCGCGGGGTCACCGGCGTGATCGGCGCCTGCCTGCTGGCGGCGCTGGCGCTGTTGCGCCGGCAGACCCTGAAGGTGGATCGCGCGCTGTGGCCGCGGCTGATGCTGGCGGCGCTGCTCAATGTCACGGGCTGGATGGTGCTGATGGGGCTGGCGCTGCTCTGGCTGCCCGCCAGCGAGGCGGCGCTGATCGCCTACACCATGCCGGTGTGGGCCTCGATGCTGGCCTGGCCGGTGCTCGGCGAGCGGCCGACGGTCTTGCGCACCATCGCGCTGGTGATGGCGTTTGCGGGGCTCGCCGCCATCATGGGCGGCAACGGCATTACCGCGAGCGCTGAGAAGATGCCGGGTATCGTTATGGCGCTCGGCGGCGCGATCGGTTTCGCGCTCGGCACCGTGCTCGCCAAGAAGTATCCGCTGCAGATGGCGCCGATTCCGGCGGCGGCCTGGCAGATCGGGCTGGGCTGTTTTCCGATCGCGATCGTCGGCCTCCTGATCGAGACCACGCATGTCGCTGCGATCACGCCGCTCGGCTGGTGGCTGTTGTTCTATTCCACCGTGATCCAGTTCTGCATCGCCTATGTGGCCTGGTTCGCGGCGCTGGCGCGGTTGCCGGCCTCGGTGGCGGCGATCGGCACCATGGCGGTGCCTGTGATCGGCGTGGTGGCCTCGGCGGTGGCGCTGCACGAGCCGCTCGGCCCCGGCCAGATCGCGGCATTGATCTTCACGCTCGCGGGCGTGGTGCTGGCGACGCGGTCATGACGGCTTCGCCAGGCACGCGCGCGGCGCACCGGATCTCGCCGCTCGGTCTTCTGTTCCTCGCCGTCACCTCGGTGGGCTGGGGGCTGAATTTCCCGATCATGAAGAACCTGCTCTCGGAGTGGCCGCCGCTGTCGTCGCGCGGGCTGAGCGGCCTGATCGGCGCCGCGGCGCTGGCGCTGTTTGCAGTGGCGCGGCGGGAGAGCCTGGCCGTGCCGCGGCCGATGTGGTCGCGGCTTGTCCTGGTATCGGTGCTGACGATCGGCGGCTGGGTTGCCTTCATGGGGATGGCGCTGTTGTGGCTCAATGCCAGCGAGGCCGCGGTGCTCGCCATTTCGATACCGGTGTGGGTGGCGCTGCTGGCATGGCCGGTGCTGGGCGAGCGGCTGTCGCTGCTGCGCGCGGTGTCGCTGGCCGTCGCGCTCGCCGGCATCACCGTGCTGATCGGCGGCAACGGCCTCGAGGCCAGCCTGGAAAAGCTGCCGGGATTCTTGTGCGTGCTGGCGGGCGCGGTGAGCGTCGCGCTCGGGACCGTATTGACCAAGCATTTTCCGCTGGCGATGCCGCCGCTGTCGCTGGCGGCCTGGCAGATCGGCATCGGCTGCCTGCCGATCGCGATCGTCGGGCTCATCGTCGAGCAGCCGCATCTGGCGGCGCTGTCAGGCGTCGGCTGGGCCTCGATGGCCTATATGACCTTGATCCAGTTCTGCCTGTGCTACGTCTGCTGGTTCGCCGCGCTGGAGCGATTGCCGGCGGCGACCGCATCGATCGGCACGCTGCTGGTGCCTGTCATCGGCGTGCTGTCGGCCGGCGCGATGCTGCACGAGCCGCTGGGCTTTCGCGAAATCACGGCATTGGTGGTGACGCTCGGCGGCGTCACCATGGCACTGCGGTCCTGACATAAGAAAGACGGCGCATCAGCGATGCGCCGTCCTTGAAGGTCGGAAAGCTCAGACGCTCTTTACGGGC
>JBAQER010000199.1:0-10615 GCA_049286845.1 Bradyrhizobium sp. | reverse complement strand
AGCTGAGGGTGCTGAAAGGTGTTTCAGCCGATATCGCAAAACTCGGCGGCGGCACCGGCAAGGGGTTGCTCATCGTCGACGATCTCGTCGATACCGGCAAGACCGGGCGGCTGGTGCGGCAGATGCTGCCGGACGCGCATTTCGCCGCCGTCTACGCCAAGCCGCAGGGCCGGCCGCTGGTCGATACCTTCATCACCGAAGTGTCGCAGGACACCTGGATCTTCTTTCCCTGGGACACCGCGCTGTCGTTCCAGCCGCCGATCCGCGACGGCGCGGCGTGAGGGAGGCTGTCATTCCGGGGCGATGCGAAGCATCGAACCCGGAATCTCGAGATTCCGGGTCTGGTGCTGGCGCACCATCCCGGAATGACGATCGGACTTCTGATATGCCGCTGCAAAACCGGGTCACGCCAACAGGCGAAATCATCGTCACTCCGCATCGCGGGATGTTCACCGGCAATCGCGGCATCATCCACGATCCCGGGACCAAAACACTGACGCGGCGCTGGGCGAGCCAGGCCTGGCTCACCTGCGTCTGCGAATTCCGGGGACGGCGGCGCGAGGTGATGGGCGGCCGCAGCTGGACCGAGCTGTTCTTTCTCGACGAGGCCACCGCGCTCGCGGCAGGCCACCGCCCGTGCTTTTACTGCCGCCGCGACGACGCCAACCGGTTTCGCGCGGCGTGGGAGCAGGGCAACGCTGTTGCCAATCTAAGTGCTCGCGAGATCGATGCCACGCTGCACCGCGAGCGGCTCGACGGTGGGGCCAAGCGGCGGCACGAGCTGCCGATGCCGCCCGACCAATTGCCCGACGGCGCGATGCTGCAGGAGGGCGCGCAGATCCATCTGATCGTGCAGGGCCGGGCGCTGGCGTGGACGCCGGGCGGCTATCGCGAGTCCGACAACGAGTTCGAAGGCGCGCTGCTGCTGACGCCGCCCTCGACGCTTCGTGCGCTGGCCGCCGGATATAGCCCGGTGCTGCATCCGAGCGCGGTGGAATTGATGGCGTAACGATTGCGCGGCGGGGTGACAGCGTTTTGGCACGCGTCCCTCCGCGAACGAGATCGGCCCTCTTCCCCGCTTGCGGGGGAGAGCTGGAGAGGGGGCCTCACGAGCACCGAGCTCGCGGTGTCCCCTCCCTAACCCTCCCCCGCAAGCGGGAGAGGGGACATGCTGCCGTTGACGCGGACAGCCATCAAAACAAGATGCACCTCACCCCAACTCCTGCCTCGCCAGCTTCGCGCCCGCGCCAAGCGCCATCAGTTTGGCTTCCGCGATATCGCGATGCATCGGCGCCATGCCGCAATTGGTGGTGGCGACGATGTTGCTCTTCGGCACGAATTTCGAGACCGCTTCGATCACCTTGACCACGTCCTCGGCGGTCTCCACGTTGTCGCTGGCAACGTCGATAACACCGGCCTGCACGATCTTGCCCTTGAGCAAAGCGAGCAGCTCCAGCGGCACCCTGGAATTGCGGCATTCGATCGCGACCTGCTGGATCGGGCTTTTCGCGATCGCCGGGAAGATATCCTCGTACTGCCGCCACTCGGCTCCGAGCGTTTCCTTCCAGTCGGTATTGGCCTTGATGCCGTAGCCGTAGCAGATGTGCACGGCGGTGGCGCAGGTCAGGCCTTCGGCGGCGCGCTCCAGCGCCTTGATGCCCCAGTCGGAGACCTCGTCCATGTAGACGTTGAAGGCGGGCTCGTCGAACTGGATCACGTCGATGCCGTCGGCCTGCAAGGCCCTCGCTTCCTCGTTGAGCAGTTCGGCAAAGGCGAACGCCATCTTGACGCGGTCGCCGTAATACTG
This sequence comes from Bradyrhizobium sp., assembly GCA_049286845.1. Lineage (GTDB taxonomy): Bacteria > Pseudomonadota > Alphaproteobacteria > Rhizobiales > Xanthobacteraceae > Bradyrhizobium. The sequence continues at coordinate 8,808 of JBAQER010000199.1, read as the reverse complement.
GTCGGCGATGGTGTCGATGATGGTCATCGGGCCGGGCAGGGTGAACTTCAATTTCCGCGTGGTATGGGTGCGGGCGACGCGGGCCTCGTCGGCATGGACCCGGCCCTTCAGCCGCAACGGCGACACCACCTGCGGCACCATCGCCTTGTAGCGGTCTTTGCGGATTCCCATCTCGACCTTGTGGGCGAAATCGATGCCCTCGATCTTCTCCAGGAAGCCGTGAACGAAGTGCTGGCGCGACTGCTCGCCCTCGGTGAGGATGTCGATGCCGGCGTCTTCCTGCAGTTTCAGCACCAGCAGCGTGGCGTCGCGCTTGGCCCGCGCCAGTTCCGCACCTTTCGATTTCCAGGGCGCCCACAGCGTATTGGGCTCGGCCAGCCATTCCGGTTTCGGCAGCGAGCCTGCGATGGTGGTTGGAAACAGCATTGGGGCCTCCCGGAGCGGTTATGATTGAGCGCCTGTGTGCCATGTTCGCCATGCGCCCCACAAGACCGCCTTGATGACTGGAAGGGGCTGACGGCGCAGGTTAGGATGTGGGCCGTTTCCCTCAGGACGAGCCCATGATCGATCTTCACTATGCGCCGACGCCGAATGGCTGGAAAATCACGATCATGCTGGAGGAACTCGGGCTTCCTTACACCGTGATTCCCGTCAACATCCGGGCCGGCGACCAGTTCAAGCCGGAATTTCTCGCCATCAGCCCGAACAACCGGATTCCCGCCATCGTCGACCATGCGCCATCGGACGGCGGCGAGCCGTTCCCGGTGTTCGAGACCGGCGCGATCCTGATCTATCTCGCCGACAAGACCGGGCGCTTCCTGCCGAAGGAAATGCGCGCCCGCTCCAACGTCATGCAATGGCTGATGTGGCAGATGAGCGGGCTCGGTCCGATGCTCGGCCAGCACGGCCATTTCGCGCTCTACGCCAGCGAGAAGATCCCTTACGCGATCGAGCGATACCGCGACGAGGCGGCGCGGCTGTACGGCGTGCTCGACCGCCAACTGGGCAAGACCGGGGCTTACGTCGCCGGCGATGACTATTCGATCGCCGACATCGCCTGCTTCCCCTGGACCATGACGCACAAGGCGCAGGGCTTCACGCTCGACGATTACCCCAACGTCAAACGCTGGTACGCTGTAGTCCGCGCCCGGCCGCAGGTGCAGGCGGGGCTTGCGATCGGCAAATTCGTCAAGGAGCCGTTCGACGAGGAAGCCCGCAGGATCATGTTCGGCAAGGCCGCGAAGGAGCTGGCGGGGAGGACGTGAGATGTAACCCCTCATGGTGAGGAGGCGCGAAGCGCCGTCTCGAACCATTGAGGCCACTGATGGGCCTTCATCCTTCGAGACGCGCGCGAAGAGCGCGCTCCTCAGGATGAGGATCGTGCCAACAAATCAAAACAAAGGGAAAACGCCATCATGATCGAATTCTTCTTCGACTGCTCCAGCCCCTGGACCTATCTCGCCTTCCACAACATCCAGCCGATCGCCAGGGAGTTCGGCGTCGAGATTTCGTGGCGGCCGATCCTGGTCGGCGGCATCTTCAACACTGTCAATCCCAGCGTCTATGCCTCGCGGGAGATGCCGGTGCCGCTGAAGGCGCGTTACATGAAGAAAGACCTCGCCGATTGGGCGCGCTCGGCGGGCCTTGCGATCAAGATGCCGCCGACGGTGTTCCCGGTGAACAGCGTGAAAGCAATGCGCGGCTGCATCTGGCTCGGCAAGGACATGGTGCCGTTCGCCCGCGCGGTATTCGAGGCCTATTGGGGCGCCGACAAGGACATCTCCAAGGACGAAGTGCTGACCGAGATCTGCAAAGGCGTCGGCGTCGATCCGCAAAAGCTCTTCGCCGGCATCGGTGAGCAGGCGATCAAGGATCAGCTCAAGGCGAATACGGATGAAGTGATGGCGCGTGGCGGGTTCGGCTCGCCGACCATCTTCATCGACAAGACGGACATGTATTTCGGCAACGACCGGATGCCGCTGATCCGCGAAGCGCTGCAGCGGCTCAAGGCGCGGGCGGCCTGATGCCGAAGAAAGTCGTCTGCCGCGAACTCGGTCCGCCCGAGAGCCTGCGCCTGGAAACCTATCCCTCGGCGCCGCTGGCTCCGGGCGAGGTGCGCGTCGCCATTCATGCCGCCGGGATCAACTTTCCCGACATCCTGATGGCGGCGGGTGAGTATCAGCTCAAGCCGCCGCTGCCGTTCACGCCGGGGGTGGAAGCCGCTGGCGAGGTCGCCGAGGTCGGTGCCGATGTCGGCGGTGTTGCGGTCGGCGATAAGGTGATCGTCAAGATGCGGCACGGCGCCTATGCCGACGAGGCCGTGGTGGCGCCGTCGCAGCTGACGCCGATGCCGTCGACGTTCGATTACGCCGAGGGAGCGACCTTTCTCGCCGGCCACGGTACCGCCTATCACGCGCTGATCGATCGCGGCAAGGTTCAATCAGGCGAAGTGCTGCTGGTGCACGGCGCCGGCGGCGGCGTTGGGCTGGCCGCGGTCGAGATGGGCAAGATGCTCGGCGCGACCGTGATCGCGGCGGCTTCGAGCGAAGAAAAGCTCGCGGTCGCAAAGGCGCGCGGCGCCGATCACCTGGTGCTCTACAGCCGCGAACCGTTCCGCGACGCCGTCAAGCGCATCACCGACGGGCGCGGCGCCGACGTGGTGTTCGATCCCGTCGGCGGCGAGGTGTTTGAGAACAGCATGCGCTGTATCAACTGGGGCGCGCGGCTTCTGGTGATTGGCTTCACCGGCGGCATCGGGCTTGCCCGCACCAACCTGTTGTTGATCAAGGGCGCCAGCGTGCTCGGCGTCCGCGCCGGCGAGGCGGTGCGCAGAAATCCCGCGCTTGCAGCGGTGCGGTTGAAGGCGCTGGTGGAATGGGCCGAGCAGGGCAAAATCCGTCCCAATGTCTCGCATCGCCTGCCTCTGGAAGAGTATGCAAAGGCGATGCGGCTCCTGATCGATCGCAAAGCGATCGGGCGCGTGGCGCTGATGATGCGGTGAAATGACGTCATTCCGGGTTCGATGCCTCGCATCGCCCCGGAATGACTGCTTCGCAGTCACTTATACTCTCGCTCGGTCCACCACGGGAAATAGTCGGGCATATCCGTCGACACCTTGTTCCTGAACACGGCCGGGCGCTTTTCCAGGAACGACACGACGCCTTCCTTGACGTCGTCGGAGCGGCCGCGGGCGTAGATGCCGCGGCTGTCGATCTTGTGGGCTTCCATCGGATCGTCGGCGCCCAGCATGCGCCACATCATCTGCCGGATCAGCGCCAGCGAGACCGGCGCGGTCTTGGCGGCAATCTCCTTGGCGAGAGCGCGCACAGTGGGCAACAGATCATCCGGCGGCACCACCTTGCTGACGAGGCGGCCGGCCAGCGCTTCCTGCGCCGGAAACACCCGGCCGGTGTAGCACCACTCCAGCGCCTGGGCGATGCCGACCAGGCGCGGCAGGAACCAGCTCGACGCCGCCTCAGGCACGATGCCGCGCTGGGAGAACACGAATCCGATTCGGGCGTTCTCGGAGGCGATGCGGATATCCATCGGGAGCAGCATGGTGGCGCCGATGCCGACCGCCGGGCCGTTCACCGCGGCGATCACGGGCTTTAAGCATTTGAAGATGCGCAGCGTCACCGTGCCGCCGCCGTCGCGCACCTGGGGATCGCTGTAGTCGACCTTGCCATCGGCCAGCCGCTTCACCGGCCCGCGCCGCGCGTCGCGGTCGAAGGTGTCGGCGCCCGAGGAGAGGTCCGCGCCGGCGCAGAAGCCGCGCCCCGCGCCGGTGACGATGATGGCCCTGACATTGTCGTCCTTGTCCGCGGCATCGAAAGCGTCGATCAATTCCTGCTGCATGGTGCCGTTGAAGGCGTTGAGCTTGTCCGGCCGGTTCAGGGTGATGGTGAGAATTTGGTCGGCGACCTCGTATTTGATCGTCTCGTACGCCATTGGTGTTTCCTCTCGGTTATTTCTTGATTGTTACCTCGTCATTGCCGGGCTTGACCCGGCAATCCATCGTTTCAAGAGGATGGATGCGCGGGTCGAGCCCGCGCATGACGATTGAGTATGTCGCGCCGCTTTACTTCTTCGGCGGGCTGGGCCACGGCCGTTGCGGCCCGCGCAATCCCTCGAACGCCTTGGCCATGCCGAGTACGCCGATGTCGTCGAAGCGGCGGCCGACGATCTGGACGCCGATCGGAAAACCCTTCCTGTCGAAACCGCCATTGATCGAGGCGGCCGGATTTTCCGACATGTTCCAGGGCACGGTATAGGCGATGTGCTCGAACGGCTTGTCGGGATCGTTGATCGGCGCGGCGAGTTCGGCGGCGAAGTTCACTACCGGCGACACCGGCGAGATCACATAGTCGATTTCGCAGAACAGCTTCGCTGCCGCTGATCGAATCGCCATCGTGGCGTTGAACCCCCTGATGACGTCGACGCCCGACAGTTTCGCGCCGGTCTCCGCCCAATTGTAGATATAGGGCAGCGCCTTGGCGCGTTCGGCCGGCGTCAGCCTGGACAGGTCGTCCCACATCCGCGCGCGCCAGAAATTGTCGAGCCCGTCGAGCATCTCGCGCGTCATGATGCCATCGACTTCGGTGACGACGGCGCCCGCGGATTCGAAGGCTTTCGCAGCCTTCACGGTGACTTCGCGGACGTCCTTCTCCAGCGCCTGGCCGGTGCCGGCATCGAGCATCAAGCCGATGCGCAGCTTGCGCGGCGCCTTTTCCAGCGCCTTCCAGTTGATGTCATTGGGCGGCAGGCTCATGCCGTCGCGGCGGTCGGGTCGCGACAACACGCTCATCATCAATGCAGCGTCGTCGACGGTGCGGGTCATCGGACCTGCGATCCGGCCGACATAAGGCGGATCGATCGGAACCCGCCCGAGGCTCGGCTTCAGCGCGACCAGGCCGCACCAGCACGCCGGCAGCCGCACCGAACCGCCGATGTCGGTGCCGAGATGCAGCGGGCCGTAACCGGCCGCGCCGGCTGCACCCGCGCCGGCGCTGGAGCCGCCGGGATTCTTGCTGACGTCCCAGGGATTGCGGGTGAGGGGATGGAAACTGGAGAGGCCCGACGACAGCATGCCGTAGTCCGGCTTGGTGGTCTTGGAGAAGATCACCGCACCCGCTTCGCGCAAGCGCGCCGCCGGCGGCGCATCCGCCGGTGCCGGCACCAGTTTGACGCTGGCCGCCCCCAGCGGCACCGGCACGCCCTTGGTGGCGATGTTCTCCTTGATGGTGACGGGGACGCCGTCGAGCGTGCCCATCGGCTCGCCCTTTTGCCAGCGCTCGGTCGAGGCCTTGGCGGTGGCACGCGCGCCGTCGGGGTCAAAGGCGTACAGCGCCTTGATATGCGGCTCCCACACCGCGATATGCGTCAGCACGTCTTCCAGCACTTCCGACGGCGAAAACTGCTTGGCGCGAAAGCCGGCGATCAGGTCGACGGCGGAAAGGTCGTGCAGCGACGTGATCGCGTCGTCGGATGCCGGTTTATGCATTGGCGCCTACCGGAAGCCGGGTTTCGATGATGCGCGCGAACATGCTGGCGCCGATCGGCAGGATCTTGTCGTCCAGCACATAGCCGGGGTTATGCACGGGCACCGAGCCCTCATGGCCGAGCCAGAAATAGGCGCCGGGCACCGCTTGCAGCATGTCGGCGAAATCCTCGCTGCCCATCTTCGGCTGCGACCGGGTGAAGACCTTGGCGGGATCGACCACCGTGCGCGCCACGGCCTCGACCACGCTGGACTGCTCTTCCTCGTTCACCAGCACGCCGAAAGTATCGCGGATGTCGGCTGTTATCTCGACATGGAAGGCCATGGCCATGCCGGCACACAGGGCGCGCATCCGCTCGCGGATCAGCGCGCGCACCTCGTCGGAAAAGGCCCGCACGGTGCCGCACAGTTTGGCCTCGCCCGGGATCACGTTGTAGGCGGAGCCCGAATGGATCTGGGTGATCGACAGCACCGCCGACTGCAGCGGATCGACGTTGCGGCTGACGATGGTCTGCAGCGCCTGGCCGAGCGTCATCGCGATCACGACCGGATCCTTCGAGCGCTCCGGCATCGCGCCATGCGCGCCATAGCCCGAGATGGTGATGTCGAAGAAGTCGGCGCCGGCCATCGCCGGTCCGGGCAGGATGGCGATCTCGCCATGATTCAGATCCGGCGCATTGTGCAGCCCATAGATCTCGTCGCAGGGGAATTTCTCGAACAGCCCGTCCTTGATCATGGCGCGGGCGCCGCCGAGGCCTTCTTCCGCCGGCTGGAAGATGAAATGCACGGTGCCGTCGAAGTTCCGGGTTTCGGCGAGATAGCGCGCGGTGCCGAGCAGCATGGTGGTGTGGCCGTCATGGCCGCAGCCGTGGAAGCGGCCGGGAATGGTCGAGCGCCAGCGCAGATTGGTGTTCTCTTCCATCGGCAGCGCGTCCATGTCGGCGCGCAGGCCGATCCGCTTGCCGCCGGCGCCCTTGCCCTTGAGGACGCCGACCACACCGGTGCCGCCGAGGCCGCGATGCACCTCGATGCCCCAGCCCTTCAGTTTCTCGGCGACGATGCCGGAGGTGCGGACCTCCTCGAAGCCGATCTCGGGATGCGCGTGCAGGTCCCGGCGGATGGCGGTGAGTTCGTCGGCATAGCCGTCGATACGTTCGATGTTGGGCATGGTCAGTTATCCGGTTGCAGAAGACGTTGAACGTGGTTCGGTTTCGGGAGCGAAGGCGGGACCGTTCGGCCGGATGCGCACGCCCGGGCGCAGCCGCGTCCAGGGCAGGGCGGCGGTGTCGGCCGGCATCGCGCCGGGCGCGGCGCAGATCAGGAGCTTTTCGGCGATCGGCTCGAAATCGGCGCGGAAATGCACCGAGCTCTTGTTGACGAGGATGGACTGCTCGGTCGGCTCGATGCCGACATAGCGGTACATCGATTGGTCCGCGAGCTGCGCCTTGTAGGAGCCCACGACCACCCTGACATCTCCGATCCGAAGGCAAGCCGACGGTCCCATGTCCATGTCGCGGCCGCCGTAATACGGACCCGGCGCGACGAATTTTCCATCGGACAATTCCTCGACGACGAAGGTTTCTTCATACGGTTCATCGCCCGGGATGCCCGATTTGCCGCCGAGCGCCAGCGTGACGACGGCGCCAACGCCGGCAACATGCGCGGCCAGTGCCGACTCTGGATCGTAGATCACGCCGATCGCGGCTTTGGTCGCGTTGTTGCGGACCAGCGCGCGCAGCATGCCCGTGGTGTCGGAATCGCCGCCGGCGCCGGGATTGTCCTGGGTGTCAGCGATGACGACCGGCTTCGTCGCGCGCGTCGCCAGTTCCATCGCGTGCAGCACGCCCTCGTCGGGGGTGAAGATGCGGCCGTCGAAATCGTCTTCGTGGCCCTCGACCAGCGCGGCGAGCTGGTCGGCCGCGGCATCGGCATCTCCTTGCGTCCGGCCATAGGCGAACACGCTCGGCCCGCAATGGGCAAAATCCGCCGCCGGGAAACCCGGCGCAAAGGACAGAGTCGGCACCGCGTCGTCCTGCATCGCCGCCAGCTTCTGGTAGATGCCTTTGGTCGGCTGGTCGTTGGTGCATTGCCAACTGATCGGAATCAGGAACGGCAATTGCCGGAACGCCTTTGCGTATTTGTGCCCGGTGTCGAGCAACAGCGCCAGATGCTCGGCGGCGGCGCGGCCGGTGTCGGCCATGTCGACATGGGGATAGGTGCGGTAGGCAATGAGCGCATCGGCATGTTCCACCATTTCCGGCGTCACATTGGCGTGCAGGTCGAGGCTGGCCACCAGCGGCAGATCGTTGCCGATCACCGCGCGCACACGCCGGAGGATTTCGCCTTCGCCGTCGTCGAGATGTTCGGCGACCATGGCGCCGTGCAGGTCGAGATAAACCGCATCCAGCGGCCCGGCGGCTTTGATGCCGTCGACCATCGCCTTGACGATGCGCTCATAGGCGTCCTCGGTGACATGCGCCGAGGGGCTGGCGGCGCAGGCGATGGTCGGCGCTATCTCCCAGCCGCGGGCTTGCGCCGCGCCGATGAAACCGGCCAGCCCGACATTGATGTTGCGCATGGTCGTTAGAATATCGCCGCCATGCGCCATCGACGGCCAGCCGCCGCCATGCACGAAATCGGCATAGGTCGCCTTGGTCGGCGCAAAGGTATTGGTTTCGTGCAGGAAGCCGCCAACGGCGATACGGGTCATCAATTGATCTCGGTCAGTGGTTCGTGCGCGTGACGTTAGACTCGTCATCGCGAGGAGCGCAAGCGACGAAGCAATTCCGTTTTGCATGCCGCATGGGCGCGAGGGTTGGCTGGTGCCGCCGTTTCGACGTCATCGCGTGCGCAGCGAAGCAATCCATCACTTCGTCATTCCAGGGTGGTCCGAAGGACCAGACCTCAGATGTGCAGTGCACATCGGGGAATCTCGAGATTCCGGGTTCGATGCCTCGCATCGCCCCGGAATGACGAAATCCATTTTACGCTGTTGCGCTAACCGCCACCGGCCGGAAATTCGCAAAATCCCATTCCCTGCCGGGGGCGGCATCGAGCAGCGCGCGGGTATAGGCCTGTTGCGGATGGGTCAGCACCTCGGCCGCCGGGCCCTGTTCGACGATGCGGCCGTGCTGCATCACGGCGACGTCGTCGCAGATTTGCGCCGCCACCCGCAGATCGTGGGTGATGAACAACAGCGCAATGCCGAGCCTGGTCTGGATTTCGTCAAGCAGTTCCAAGACCTGCGCCTGTACCGAGACGTCGAGCGCCGACACCGCCTCGTCCGCCACCAGCACGTCGGGGTCGAGCGC
>JBAQER010000198.1:0-6460 GCA_049286845.1 Bradyrhizobium sp. | reverse complement strand
GGACCAAGGTTCGAAGATTAAGACGGCCTTACTGTTTTGGCGCTGTCGGATCACCTGCGTCCGAACAGTCCGCCCACCACGCCGCCAATCAGTCCACCTGGACCACTGCGGTGATGGTGAACACCACCCCCGCCGCGACGACGGGCCGGGCGGTCCGCATCGGAGTTGTCACTGCTGCCAAGGCTGGCGCGCGCCGTTGAGACGGACTCGGTCAGTAGCGCCTGATGCTGCAGCGTGTTGAGGAAGCCAGTCTTGGGATAGCCGCGTGCCGCCTGCCAACGCGTGATGACGGCGCGGGTCGACCTGTCGAACCGCCCGTTGACCTTGGTGTCGAAGCCGAGACCGGTCAGCTGGCGCTGCACGTCGCGACGCTTTCCCTTGTCAAGTCCTACCTGATCTTCGGTTTCCTGAGTTGCCTCGTCGGCAAAGGTCGCCGGATCGGCGGATGCCAACAGGTCGCGGTTGGTCATGCTCGGACCGGCGTTGGCAACATTTGCGCTGACGAGAATTCCAAAGACTGACAATGCGAGGATGAAGACGCGCAATGGCCTATCTTCCCTGATCTCTGAGTCTCTCGATGATTTCGCTTTGTTTCGGCTCAACTACACCGCCCTGAAACTCGAACTTCCGGCGGCGTCTAAATCAAAGGTCAACTCCGGCTTCGTCACGGGGCAACTGTTATCCGGATCCCTTGTTCCTCATCGCGCGTCGAATGTTACACTGCATTGCACTGAGACTGGCCAACAAGAGAAACGGCACGGGGGGGGGGGACAGTCTGCGCGCCCGACGTCCGCTTTGGGTCAGAGGCGAAATACTCGCTAAGAGCAGATGTTTTCCGCTTTACCCCCGGAAGCAGACATCCGGCGCGAAGGCTAGGGATGTCCGAGTTGCGCCAGAAGCGGACATACCCTCCAGGTCAGCTTTTGATCCTATCCGGACATTTCGCGGTCGTGAGCCGGTGATGTGGTTTTGGATCGGAAGTCCGAGTTCGTTTTTTACGGGAACCTCTTTCCTTCAAGACCATCTAAGTGGGCAGTGCGGAGAACAGCCGCCGAGACAGGCACAGGGACGCGCGTATGCGGGCGGACCCGTTGGCACGCCCGAACGATTGCCGGACTAATGCCGCGCGCACGCGCTCGGGACGGTAATGAACCATCACCCAAGGAGGTAACCAATGGCACAGGTTCTTTCGGCTTCTATCACAAGACGAAACGTGATCGCAGGGCTGGCTCTGACCGCTGCCCCGATGGCATTGGCAGGGCCGGATAACGCATACGCGCAGGCCAAGCAGACCATGCCTGAAAAAAGTCTGTACGAGCGGCTGGGCGGCGTCTTCGCCATCGCGGCGGTGGTGGATCATTTCAGTGACGCCGTTGTGAAGAACCCCATAGTCGGCCAGAAGTCCAAAAACCCGCAACTGCGGGCATGGCACACCAAGAACCTGGGAAGGTTGCCCGGCCTCAAGTTCATGCGAACGCTGTGGGTCTGCAATATTTCGGGCGGGCCCTTCCAGTTTACGGCCACCAAGCCCGGCAAGACGCCGCTAGGTCTTGAGGAGGCCCACCGGGATCTCCGGATCTCCCCCGCAGAATTCGATGAGGTCGCAGCGGAACTCGGACGGACCTTGGACTTCCTCAAGGTTCCAAAGTCCGAGAAGGCCGAAGTCCTGGCGGCCTTCGCCGCCCACAAAGACGAGGTCACCGCCGGCTACGTCGCGCCGGCTAAGCGCGGCTGAAGCATCCTGTTCTCGGTCTAGACGACCGCGCCCAGCTTTGTTTGGCGCGGAGTGTTAGCTCCGCGCTTACGAGGTGATCGAATAGACCTGCCGTCTGCTTTCTTGCATGAGTCCTCTGTTGGCAACCCTAAGCGGACTTCGCCTTACGCCGCCTCGGATGCCGGCGCCGCTCGCATCTCGCGCCATCTGCGTTGGAACCGATTTTCCAGCCTGAATGATTTACTCCCGGGGCTTCGCAAGATGCGAGGCATTCATGAACCCGCCCTCGGCGAGCGACGTGTTCCTTACAGTCGCGATCATGGGCGTCACTTTCCTGACCGAGGTTGGGCTTTTCATTTGGAGTGCTTTGAAAGGAGCGCGCGATCTGGCAGACGCGCAGCCGATGCGAAGTCCAGGAATCCGCAAACTTGATGGTTGAGACCGGCCATCTTCCATCATGACCTTCGATGGAAATCCGAAGCCCGTGCAATTCATCCAGCCAAACGTTTCCGACCGTGCCTGCCTTTCCGTCGGCAAGCACGACGGCTTTGCCGATCAAGTCGGATTGCGCCAGAGCGTACTCATTCAGAATTCTCAACGCACGGCGCTTCACCGATGGCATTGCTCGTCCATGTTCGGCCCGAGCCGCGTCTGTGCTGTCCAAAGCGGCTCAGCGGCGACGCTTGTCCCAACGCTCAGCCGCAGGAATGATTGATGGTGACTGCTCTTCCAATTCGCGGAGCCGGTCGATTTGCGTTCTAAGGCTCCCCGGGAGTTCCGGCTCTTCTTTCAGGAACGCGCGTAGTCTCTCCCCGATCTCTTGAACGATTGCCCGGCTGTGCTTGGGGTCGATGTCAATTTGGTTGCGCATAACGAAGCCTCGCGGGTAAGAAAGCGCCAGCATTGGCGCGCACCCCTCCCGCTTGCGAGCACGGCTGGCAATTCTGAACGGAACCGGAGACCGCCTCATTTGGCTATCTGCGCGAGCGCTTGTTTTTTGAGAACAGCGGGCGCTGCAGTAGGAACCTTTGGCTATCCGCGACATGCGCCATGTAGTTAACGGCGAGCGACGGTCTCGTTATTCTAAAGTCTTGACCGGAGCTTTCGTTCCCTGACTTCTGATCGTGACGCCGTTCGGACAGAGGGGAAACAATTGGAGCGGCGAGCCGGCGCATTGAGGAACTTGCCGCGCGGCCCCCATGGGGCAGGCGGCGCGGAATAGATCGGGCCCCTTTTCGCCGCGCTCGGCTGGATTGACGAGGGTGCCATCCGGGCGGCGCGCAAGCAGGCGTTCCAGGGCCAGGTCAAAAAGCCTCTGGAACCATTTCAGAGAGTGTCCGGTTAGTCTGTGGGGTTGATGGAGGAACCATCGCCATGAGGATCGAATATGTTGCTGCAATTGCGATAGCAGCCCTTGCCGCTGGTACTGGACTGACGGTTCGTTCTGTCGGTTCCCTGCCGCCCGAAAAGCAGTCCACGCCTGCCGTTGCCCAATTGGCGACCCTGTTAGCTGAGTCCGTGGATCCGTTTTTGCATCGGTCTGGTGACTAACGGTCTGGCGCAACTCAGAACGTATTGGCGGTGCTGCCTAAGTCATGGGGGGCATCGCGCCCACTCGGCAGCTTACGTCGCGTTCCTCGTCTGTCGGATTGAACGCGAGAATAGTTCCGCTCCTTCGGCCCCGCGCAGGCGCGCCGGACTTTTTCGAGCCTAAACGTCTTGCGGTGGGCGGTTGAGAATTTTTCGGCCGGTAAACATGGCCGACGTGATGCTCCCACCCTCGTGAATTTCGGTCACGATCACCGCTATCAGATGCAGCAGGATGACGCCCGCGAGCACATAGAACGCATAGAGATGGATCGTCACGACCGGGCTTCGAAACGCACGCATGGCCTTGTAGGCGGTCTGATCCAACGTCTCCGCGGCGAGGGGCGAGACCATTGCCGGATCAATCCCGGCCGCGGCAACCCAACCGGCGAACCATCTTCCGAACGGTGGCCAGAATAGATCGGTGCCCGCCAGGATCACACCGGTCACGGCTTGCAGCACGAGCAGCAGCAGGAGAACTGCAATTGCGAGACGTGCCGCGGGATTATGCCCGACATATTCTTGCGGCTCTCCGCTAAGAAAGGCGCTGCCGTAAGCGCGCAGTTTACCCCAAAAGCTGGAACCATAAGGCAGGATGGCGCTCCATCTGGTATAGCGGTTGCCGAAAAACGCCCAAACGAAGCGCCAGATCAAATTCAATCCCATGACGTAGCCGAGCACGACATGGATTTCTTTGAGCAGGATCTTGCCGTTGGCGGAGAGCCCCAGCGCGTCGTCGTTGAGCAGGATAACTCCAACGATAATCAGACCGAGCACGGCGAGCGCGTTGATCCAATGGAACCACCGCGTCGGGGCATCCCATACATCGTAGGCGTGAAGGTGCTCGACTGACGTTGGGGGCTGCGGCATTGCCGGACACCTTGTTGCTGCGATTGGAACAAAGTTGATATTTCCACGCAAGTAACGCCCCACAGGTTGATTTGGATCAACGCTCTCAACCATACGCTTCTGAGGATTCATAAGCGCCAGCTTTGTTAAGCGGCGTTTTCGTTTTCCGCGCCGATTGTCCGCTTCGCGTCAAACTCGAAAGTGCGGCCCGCAGCTCCTAAGTCCGCTTTGCCCCCCGCACCGAGTCATTTGCCTGCTGGCGTCGCGCCCCAACAACGTCAGGGACACGCTAACATCTCTATGCGTGTCCCATGAGCCTCAATAAGAATGCGGCACGACTGTTTGCGGGCCGCCGCTATAACCGTGCGACCTCCTGGCTTTCGGTGCCATGGCGAAGGCATCGCTCGCGCGTGTCGTTTGTCTGGCCGCGTGGGGAATACTTGTTTTGGGTCCGCCCTGGTAAGCATGCTGGTCAAGGCGGACCGCGTCCTGCGCCATGCTGGACACTGTCATGAATGGCGCGACGAGGACTAGTGCGAGGACGTATTTCATAGCGTTCCTCCGTAGTTTGATCGACGTTCTCAAAGAAACAAGATCACAGATATCGGCCAGCGCCGTGATGCAGATCAATGGGTCAGGAGCGCTGATCGAATGTTCCAACCGGGACATCGCTCCCACCCTCTTGTTTGCTTTGGGTCCAAAAGGCGACATCGGCCGGCGACCGGACCATGTCTGCTTTACCCCCCAACAATGGACATTGTCGCCCGATGCACGATGTTCGTTTGGTGCCAGTCGCGATCTCGCGCAATCAGATCCTGGCAGTATCAGTTCCGTTCAACGAGTTTCCAATATGAGTCTTTTCGAACAACTTCGCCTGCGCGGAATGTGTAGAAGTCGCAACCCTGGACTTCCACCTTCTTTCCATCCCGACCAGTGCCAGTGAGGCACCATTTCGAAATGCCGGTTTGAGATTCCGAATCTACAAAATGCTCGGCATTCCCGTAATGGACGTCGGGCAGTCCTTCAAAACGTGCGGCCAGCCCTTCTCGCACATTTTCCTTACCCTCAAAACGGGAGCCATACGGTTTACTCCCCTTCGGCATCTCCAAAACGCAATCATCCGCAAAGAATCTCATGATCCGATCCAGATCATGCGTGTTGAACGCATCACATATCTCTACCAGCTTGGCTCGAATATCCATCTGCGCCTTGCCCTACTTCAATACGCCGCTATTTCGGCAGGCTAACGCCCCACGACCTTAGTCAATCACGTCATCCTGGCGTGGACAACGCATAGTTGGACGCGCATTCGCGCGACCCGTTGGCTCCCTCCGGGTTACAAGTCTATTCCTCCTCGGCCTTCTCCGGCCCGTCATAGGCAATGCCTCTGATGACGGCGGCATCGCCGAATTTCTTGCGCAGGTCGTCGATGGCGCGTTCGGCATGGGCCGAGCGGCGGTCGAGCATGTCGGTGTCGTCGGCCTGCGATCCCGGGCGCAGCGCGCTGACGCCGGCGCCCATCAGGCGGAACGCGGTGCCGTCGATTTCCCTCGCCAGCATCTCGCGGGTGACCGCGAAAATCTTCGCCGCCAGTTGCGTCGGCGCGTGGATCGATTGCGAGCGGGTGCGCTGCCGGAAATCGGCGGTCTTCAGTTTCAGCGTGATGGTCAGCCCTGAAAGGTCGCTGCTCTTCAGGCGCGAGGATACCGTTTCGCACAGCCGCCACAGCGTCTTTTCCAGCGTGGCAAGATCGCGGATGTCGGTATCGAAGGTGGTTTCGTTGGAAATGGTCTTGGCGCCGCGGTCGGGCACCACGGGGCGATCGTCGATGCCGCGCGCCAGCCGCCACAGCCTGCGCCCCTCGGCCGCGAACTGCCGCATCAGCTCGATCTCGTCGGCGCGCTGCAGGTCGGCGATGGTGCGAAAACCGCGCTGCAGCAGTCTTTCCTGGGTCGCCGGCCCGACGCCGTAGATGAAGCCGACCGGTCTGTCCGCCAGCATCTTCAGCGCTTCGTCCTGATCGAGCGCGGCAAAGCCGCGCGGCTTGTCCAGGTCGGAAGCGATCTTGGCCAGGAACTTGTTGCAGGACAGACCGACCGAAACCGTGATGCCGATGTCGCGCTCGATTTCGCGGGCAAAGCGCGCCAGTACTTTTGCCGGGATCATGCCGTGCACCCGCTGGGTGCCGGCCAGATCGAGAAACGCCTCGTCGATCGACAACGGCTCAACCAGCGGCGTCAGCGCCTGCATGGCATGGCGCACCTCGCGGCCGACCCTGACATATTTCGCCATGTCGGGCCGGATCACGAC
>JBAQER010000197.1:0-2031 GCA_049286845.1 Bradyrhizobium sp. | reverse complement strand
GCGTAGACGATGTTCACCACCAGCAGGAAGAAGGTGGTCGGCGAGAGCAGGGGGAAGACCACGGTCCAGAACCGGCGCAGCGGGCCGGCGCCGTCGATCGCCGCCGCCTCGATGAGCGAGCGCGGGATCGACTGCAGTCCGGCCAGGAAGAAGAGGAAGTTGTACGAGATCTGCTTCCATACCGAGGCCATCACCACCAGCAGCATGGCCTGGTCGCCCTGGATGATCCAGTTCCAGTCGACACCCATGCCCTTCAAAACGTAGGTGATGATACCGATCGAAGGTGCGAACATGAATGCCCACAGCACGCCCGCGATCGCCGGTGCGACGGCATAAGGCCAGATCAGCAGCGTTTTGTAGGCGAGAGCTCCGCGCAGCACGCGGTCGGCCATGGTCGCGAGCAGCAGCGAGATCGCGATGCTCAAGGAAGCGACCGACACGCTGAACACCGCGGTGGTGCGGAACGAGCCGAGGTAATGCTCGTCGGCGAACAGCGCTTCGAAATTCTGCAGGCCGACGAATTCGGTATGCAGGCCGAACGCGTCCTGCAGCTGAAACGAGAACCAGACGGCCTGCACCGCCGGCCAGAAGAAGAACACGATCGTGATCGCGATCTGCGGCGCGAGCAGCGCGTACGGCAGCCACGCCGAACGGAAGACGACGCGTTTTTCCATCGAGCTCTACGGGTGTATCTGAAGAGGGGAGCGGAGACGCTTCGTCCCAACCCCCCTTTCGGGCTTACTTATTGGCCGCCTGGAACTTCCTCAGGATCTCGTTGCCGCGCCTGACGGCGTCGTTCATCGCTGTCTTGGCGTCCTTCTTGCCCGCGAATACCGACTCCATCTCCTCCTCGATCACCTCGCGGCCCTGCACGAAGTTGCCGAAGCGCAGGCCCTTCGAATTCGCCGTCGGCGTCTTGTTGGTGAGCTGCTTCACCGTCAGTTCGGCGCCCGGCTCCTTGTCGTAGTAACCGGACTTGCGGGTCATCTCGAAAGCGGCGAGCGTGATCGGCACGTAGCCCGTCTTGGTATGCCACTCCATCTGGATCTCGGGCTGCGACAGGAAGGCAAGGAATTTCGCCACGCCCTTGTACTCGTCCGGCTTTCTGTTCTTGCTGGCCATGACCCACAGCGATGCCCCGCCGATGATCGAATTCTGCGGCGCGCCTTTGACGTCGTCGTGATAGGGCAGGAAGTTGACGGACCACTCGTACTTGGCGACCTTCTTGATTCCCGCCTGCGCGCTCGCGCTGCCGGTGAACATCGCGCACTCGCCGCTGGAGAACTTGGCGTCGCCCTGGTTGGTACGGCCGGCGTAGGCGAACAGGCCCTTCTTCGCCAT
This sequence comes from Bradyrhizobium sp., assembly GCA_049286845.1. Lineage (GTDB taxonomy): Bacteria > Pseudomonadota > Alphaproteobacteria > Rhizobiales > Xanthobacteraceae > Bradyrhizobium. Next base: position 690 of record JBAQER010000197.1, on the reverse strand, counting down.
GTCGCCGAGCATCGCGATGTGGCGCACGTGCAGCGGCGAATTGATCGTGAACACCGTGTCCAGGCCGCCCATGCCGTTCTGCTTGGTGCCGATCGGCACGTTGTGCCAGGCGCTGAAGTTCTCGATATGCACCCAGGACGGCCAGGCGGTCGTGTACGGACAGGCGTGGCCGGCAGCCTTCAGTTTCTCGGCGGTCGCCACCACCTCCTTCCAGGTCTTCGGCGCCGCGGGCTCGAGACCCGCCTTCTTGAACGCATCCTTGTTGATGTAGAAGAGGGCGGTCGAGCTGTTGAAAGGCAACGAGAGCATGTTGCCCTTCAGGTCGGTGTAGTAGCCGGCCACCGTCGGCAGATAGGCCTTCGGGTCGAACGGTTCCTTGGAGTTCTTCATCACCGTGGCGACCGGCACGATGGCGCCCTTGGCCGCCATCATGGTCGCGGTGCCGACCTCGAAAACCTGCAGGATGTGCGGCGCATTGCCGGCGCGGAACGCGGCGATCGCCGCGGTCATCGACACCGGGTACTGCCCCTTGTAGGTGGCGACGACCTTGTACTCCTTCTGGCTGGCATTGAACTTGTCAGCGAGCTCGTTGACGCGCTCGCCGAGCGCGCCCCCCATCGAATGCCACCACTGAATCTCGGTTTGCGCCTGGGCGTTCGAGCTGAGCAGGCCGAGGCTCGCCAGCGCAAT
>JBAQER010000196.1:0-4521 GCA_049286845.1 Bradyrhizobium sp. | reverse complement strand
GTGAGGACCGGCGGCAAGGAACTCGCGCTCGAGCTCGAAGCGACCGGGTATGCGCAATATCAGAGCGAGGCGGCTTGACGGTCATGAACGCTGGAATCCGCCCCGTCAGGACCCAGGCCGAACTCGGTCTTGTCGATGTTTACACGACGTCGCGACAGAGCCTGCCCGGCGGCAGCGATATATCGGCGGTGCGCGCCGCCGCGTTCAATCATTTTGTGCTTTCCGGGCTGCCGCACCCCCGCGTCGAAGCCTGGAAATACACGGATCTGCGGCGGCTGATGCGGGATGCCAAGCCGCTGGCTACTCCTCCCGATGCCGAGGCAAAAGCGCGTGCGCATGATGCGGGCGGCTTGTTTGCGGCACTCGGCTTCAGGCGCCTGGTCGTCCTCAACGGCTCGTTCGTGCCGCAACTGTCCGATCTCGACGGTCTCGAAGCCGGTCTCCTTGTTCGTTCCATGGCAGACGCGCTGGCCCTGGACGAGCCTCTGTTGTCGCAGGGCCTAGGTCCGATGGTTCCGGCCGACGATCCGGCGCTCGCGCTCAACACCGCGCTGGCCGGCGGCGGCGTCGTGATCACGGTTTCGCCCAACGTCACCATCGAAAGGCCGATCCACCTCGTGTTCGTCAATGCCGGCGCGGCGGCGGCTGCGATGGTCACGCGATCGCTGGTGGTGGTCGGCGGCGGCGCCCGCGCCACCTTTGTCGAGACCCATGAAGGTCGCGATCAATCGGACTATCAGGTCAACACCGTGCTTCAGCTGGTGGTCGGCGACGAGGCGCAGGTAGATCATGTCAAGATCACGCGCGAGGGAAGCGCCGCCATCCACGTCGCGACGCTGCTGGCCAATATCGGTGCCCGGGCAAAGTTCAATCAGCTCGGTTTCACGTCCGGCGGTGCCGTGGTTCGCAATCAGCAGTTCGTGCTGCTGGCCGGAGAGGGCACCGAGGCGAACTTGCGCGGCCTGAGCCTGTTGGCTGACCGGCAGCATGTCGACACTACGCTTGCCGTCGACCACGCCGCCGCCGGCTCGCAGAGCCGCGAGGTCTTCAAGGCGGTCGTCGACGATGAGGCCCGCGCCGTGTTTCAGGGCAAGATCAGGGTTCGGCCAAAGGCGCAGAAGACGGACGCCAAGATGATGACCCGCGCGCTGCTATTGTCCGATAGCGCAGAAGCCGATGGCAAGCCCGAGCTCGAGATCTTTGCCGACGATGTCCAGTGCGGCCACGGCGCCACGACGGGCACTCTCGACGACCAGCTCAAATTCTACCTGATGGCCCGCGGCATTCCGCAAAAGGAGGCGGAGGCCCTGCTGATCCAGGCGTTCGCCGCCGAGGTGGTCGAGGCAATCGAGCATGATGGCCTTCGCGAGGCGCTGATGGACGCCACGGTGACCTGGCTGGGGCAACGGGGATGACGCCATGCATCCGGCGGTAAGTAATGGCAGCTATGACGTCGGCCGGGTCCGCGAGGATTTTCCGATTCTGGGAATGCAGATCCACGGCAAGCCGCTGGTTTACCTCGACAACGCCGCTTCGGCCCAGAAGCCGAAGGCGGTTCTGGACCGCCTGACGCAGGCCTACACATCCGAATACGCAAACGTCCACCGCGGCCTGCATTATCTCGCCAATGCCGCCACCGAAGGCTATGAGGGCGCCCGGGAAAAGGTTGCCGGCTTCCTGAATGCCGGACGCAGCGATGAAGTCGTCTTCACCCGGGGCGCGACCGAGGCGATCAACCTCGTCGCCCAGACTTTCGGGCGCGAGCGGATCGGGCCGGGCGATGAAATCGTGCTCTCCATCATGGAGCACCACGCCAATATCGTTCCCTGGCATTTCCTGCGGGAACGCCAGGGCGCGGTCATCAAATGGGCGCCGGTGGATGAAGACGGCAATTTCCTGATCGACGAATTCGAGAGGCTGTTGACCGACCGTACCAAGATGGTCGCCATCACGCAGATGTCGAACGTTCTGGGCACCGTCGTGCCGGTCAAGGAGGTGGTGCGGATAGCGCATGCGCGGGGAATCCCGGTGCTCGTCGATGGTGCGCAGTCCTCCGTGCACCTGGATGTCGACGTCTGCGACATCGATTGCGATTTTTATGTCATCACCGGTCACAAATTGTACGGGCCGACCGGTATCGGCGCGCTCTACGGCAAGCATGAGCATCTCTCGGCGATGCCGCCCTTCAACGGCGGCGGCGAGATGATTCGCGAGGTGCACCGGGACTACGTCAGCTACGGTGAACCGCCGCACCGGTTCGAGGCCGGGACGCCCCCGATCGTGCAGGCGATCGGGCTTGGCGCCGCCATCGACTACATCAACTCCATCGGCAAGAGCCGGATCAGGGCGCATGAAAGCTCACTGCTTGCCTATGCCCAGGACAGGCTGCGTGAGATCAATTCGCTGCGCATCATCGGGACTGCGGCCGAGAAGGGCGCCATCGTATCGTTCGAAATGAAGAGCGCCCACGCGCATGATTTCGCGACCGTGATCGATCGCGCCGGCATCGCGGTACGCGCCGGAACGCATTGCGCCATGCCGCTATTGGAACGCTTCGGCGTCACCGCGACCTGCCGGGCATCGTTCGCTCTCTACAACACCCACGACGAGGTCGATGTTCTGGCGCGTGCCCTCGCCAAGGCGCAGGAGTTCTTCGCATGAGCTTCCAGACCCCCAATCCGAAACCTGCAACAATCGGACGTGTCGTCCATGACGCGCGCCGGCGACGCGTGGGGCGAGGTCCAGGCGTTGTAGGCAACGGCGAATTCAAGCCGGGCGACGCGGTGCGTTCGCTGACGCAGATCATAAATGACGGGATCTATCCCCACAGGGATATCGGCGAGACCCTGGTGTATCAGGGCGATGCTGGCATGGTTCGCGAAAGGTGGAGTTTTCTGGGGGAAAGCTACTACACGGTCGAGTTCCTTACCCGCGCGGCCGTCGTCATCATGCGTGGTCGGGAAATGAAGCGAGCCGCGCAGCGGGGGGTTATTTAGCCGAGAGATCGATCGCTTCAAGCCGGCGGGGAGGATTTGAGAGCGCCTGCTGGGCATCGCTGCGAATGCGTGCGACCATCGAACGAAATCCGTTCGAGCGCTGCGGCGTGAGATGTTCGCGCAAGCCCAGGCGATCGAACAATGCGATCGGGTCGGCCGCCAGGATCTCGCTGGCCGGCTTGCCGGAGACGACTGCGAGCAGGATGGCAACGAGCCCGCGTACGATATGGGCATCGCTGTCGCCATGGAAGTGGAGCACGGGCTGAGCGTCATCGAAACGGGCGGTGGTCGCCAGCCAGACCTGGCTGGCGCAGCCCTGGACCTTGTTCGCCTCGGTGCGTTGAACCTCGGACAGCTGGCTCATGCCGCGGCCGAGCTCGATGACATAGCGATAGCGGTCGTCCCATTCGTCGAGCAACGAAAAGTTGTCGATGATCTCATCGATCGCCGGGATATCTGTCGCAGATGAATGGCCCATCGGTTTTGTCGCCCCTGTTCGCTGCCGCCTCCGCGGATGTTGTCGTCGTCCCGCCTTCCGTCACCACGCAGCCGATAATGGCATCAGGCCAAGCATGGTCGGGGAAAGGCCGTGGTGCCCGAGCAGGGCATCAACCTTGCAATGAACGGAATCGAAGGTGATCGGCTTTCCCATCACATCGTGAGCTCCCAACTGCAGGCTGGCAATGGCGAGCGGGTCGTTGACGGAATTCGCCACGATCAGGATCTTCGCGCCGGGCAATCTCTTGGCGACCTCGGCCAAAGTGCTTTCGCCGTTGCCATGCACAAGGCCGATCCCGAGCAGGACGACGTCCGGCGTCCGGTCGGCGGCTTTGGTAAATGCCTGATCGAGGCTCGTGAAACCGTAGGTCTCGCTGTGGTCCTCCAGGATGAACTGGAGCGCCGATCGGATGACCTCGTCGCTCTCGACCACGAAGATGCGGTCGGTCTCCACCGGGTGGGAGGGTTCGAAACTGGTGCGCATGATGTCCTCGCTGACTTGATCCGGTCCATCAAGCAAATGCCGTACCGCGACGGGGCGAGCCGGATCGCCCCTGTTTTTTCGGGGGGCGGCATCAATTCTCGCGGCCGCGGATCGCGAAGTTGTTTTGTTTGAGACAGGTGCACGACCTGACGTCGGGTGACGGGCACCTATGTCGGGTTTGCAACAAGCGTCTCGTTCCCCGTTCGACTCCGTTATCTATTTAGAATCAATGAAAATTTCGTCGACGGACGGCGCTGGCACAGTCGTTGCAAACCATGTTTGCGCAAGGCGACGGTTGCTGGCTGCCAGCCCTCGAAACGGAAGAGCAAAGTCCGTAACCGCGCCGCGCAACGGAGATCGATCGAGATCTAGCTGCGCGGCTCGCGCGTACCGGCGAAACTGCAATCAGGTTCCGAGGAGAACAAAATGGCTGCACTACGACAAATCGCGTTTTACGGCAAAGGGGGCATCGGCAAGTCGACGACCTCGCAGAACACGCTGGCGGCGCTGGCGGAGATGGGTCACAAGATCCTGATCGTCGGC
>JBAQER010000195.1:0-6466 GCA_049286845.1 Bradyrhizobium sp. | reverse complement strand
GCCCTGGCGGCGCTCGCCCCGGAGGCCTTGCGAACCTTCTTCGTTTTTCGCTTCCTGGAAGTTTTCTTCTTAGGTGTCGCCACCACAATTTCCTTTTTGGCTCAAACCGGATTGCCGGGGGATGATAGTTGCTGGGAACGCTTATCGCGTTGCTTCCGCAAGCATCCCGAACACCGAGAAAACCAGCGGTTTTCGCTCGAGATTATAGGATTCGGTGTCGCGCGCGGCGCGGTTGATCTTTTCCCACACCTCCGCCAGCCGTGCAAGGCGGGGCAGGTTCGCATTGGCATTGGCGTCGTCGGCGCGCAGCCGCGTGCTGACCCAGCGATCGACGCTGTCGATGAACGCCGCCAGCGCCACCCGGTCGCTGCCGCCGAGCGCGTCGCCGAGGGCGTGGAGTTCGCGCGGATCGACCCGCGGCAGGGGGGCCAATAGCGCCGCGGTGCGCTGGTGAAGTTTCAGGGCGTCGCCGCCGAGCAGGGTCAGCGCGCGCGCAACGCTGCCCTCCGCCGCTTCGGCGGCCTCTGCGAGCGCGGGATCGTCGATCGGGATATTGGCGGCCGCAGCGGCAGCGCGGATGACGTCATCGGTCGAGAGCGGCCGTAGCGGCAATTTGCGGCAGCGCGACTGGATCGTCGGCAGCACGCGCGCGGGCGCATGACTGACCAGAAGGAACAGCGATTGCTGCGGCGGCTCCTCGAGAACCTTCAATAGCGCGTTGGCGGCGTTGTGATTGAGTTCATCGACGGTATCGACGATGCAGACCCGCCAGCCCTCCACCGCCGCGGTCGAGCCGAAAAACGAAATCGTTTCCCGGGTCTCGTCGACGGTGATCACCGTGCGCAACACGCCCCTGTCGTTGAGGCTGCGTTCGAGCGTGAGCAGGCTGCCATGAGCGCCGGCCGCGACGAGGCGCGCGACCGGATCCGATGGATCGATCTGAAGCGTCCCGGCGCGCTGCACCTCCGGGCCAAGCGGATTGCGATGGGCGAGCACGAACCGCGCCATCCGGTAGGCCAGCGTCGCCTTGCCGATACCCTGTGCGCCGCCGATCAGCCAGGCATGCGGAATGCGCCCACTGCGATAGGCATTCAGCAGTGCCATTTCGGCGTCGTGGTGGCCGAACAGCGCGCTGGTTTCGCGCGGATGAGGCACAGCGACCTCGGGCTCGACCTTGCGGGCGCTCATGCGAGATTGGCCATGCTGCCGACATCGACCTTGAAGAAACGATCGCGCAAGGCGGCCCAGACGCTGGCGGCGACGGTCGCGGCGTCGGCGTTGGCGTCGATCAGCACGCAGCGCTGCGGATCTTCGACTGCGATCTGCCGGTAGGCCTCGCGCAAGTCCTGATGGAATTTGAGGTCTTCCGATTCGAACCGGTCCGGGGCGCCGGCGCCGCGCCGGACCGCCGCGCGCTTCATCCCGACCTCTACGGGAACATCGAGGATGATAGTCAAATCGGGCCTGAGGTCGCCGATGGTGACCCGCTGCATCGCGTTGAGGACCTCGGGAGCCACCTGCCCCAGCCTGCCCTGATAGACGCGCGTCGAATCCGAAAACCGGTCACACAGCACCCATATCCCCTGCTTGAGGGTCGGCTCAATCACCGTGCGCACATGGTCGTCGCGCGCCGCGGCAAACAGCAGCGTTTCCGCGTCGGGACCGAGCAGCTTGCCCATGCCGGACAGTACCAGATGCCTGATGATCTCGGCGCCGGGTGATCCGCCGGGCTCGCGCGTGACGAGGGTGCGCAGCTTGGCCGCGTTGAGGCGTTCCGCGAGCGTCTTGATCTGGGTGGATTTTCCCGATCCTTCGCCGCCCTCGAAGGAGATGAATCGTCCGCGCCCGGGAGTTCGTTTGACCGCTGCCTCGGACATCGTCAGAGTTTCTCGGCGCCGGCGCGAAACATCCCGATCACGAGTTCGCTAGCGCCATCGATCGCCCGCCGCATCGTCGATCCCCTGGCGACCGGCTCGGCCGCATAGACCGGCGCTTCCATCGCGACGTTCGGACCGCGCCACACCTTGACGACCCCGACCCGCTGACCGGACTCGATCGGCGCGCGCACCGGCCCGCTGTAGACAATGCGCGCGATCAATTTTTCGCTGCCGTTCTTCGGCACCATCACCTTGATCGGTTCGGGGCTGGCGAGCTTGACCGAGCGGCTTTCGCCGCCGAATACCTTGGCGTAGCCGACCGGCTGCTGGGCGGCGAACAGCGTGCGCGCTTCGAAATTGCGGAATCCCCATTCCAGCATCTTCTTGGCTTCGGAGGCGCGGTCGTCGGGATCGTTAAGGCCGTTGACGACCACGATCAGCCGCATGCCGTTCTGTACGGCCGAACCGACCATGCCGTAGCCGCCTTCCTTGGTGTAGCCAGTCTTCAGCCCGTCGGCACCCTCGAGCGAGGTCAAGAGCGGGTTGCGGTTCTGTTGCCGGATCTTGTTCCAGGTGTATTCGCGCTCACCGAACAATTTATAGAAATCGGGATAGGTCTGGATGAGGTGACGGGCGAGCCTGGCCAGTTCGCGCACCGTCATCTTGTTGGCGGGATCGGGCAGCCCGTTGGAATTACCGAAGGTCGATTTCTCCAGACCAAGTTCACGCGCGCGCTTGGTCATCATCTCCGCGGCGAAGGTACGTTCATTGCCGGCCATGGCCTCCGCCAGCACCATGCAGGCGTCGTTGCCGCTCTGGATGATGGCGCCGCGCAAGAGGTCGTCGACGGCAATCTTGCTGTGGATCGCCGCAAACATCGTCGAGCCGCCCGAAGGCGCGCCGCCCTTGCGCCAGGCATTCTCGCTGACGCGATATTCGTCGGTGAGTTTGATCTCGCCCTTCTTGATGGCGTTGAAGACGACCTCGGCCGTCATCAGCTTCATCATGCTGGAGGGGGCCCGGAGCTCGTCGGCGTTCTTCTCGAACAGCACGCTGCCGCTACTGGCTTCGATCAGGATCGCGGTCGGCGCGTCGCCGTCGAAGCCGCCCTCCACTTCCTTCTTGGCGCCCTGCACGCTGTTGTTGGCGGCGTAGACCATGCCGCCCCACCCCAGGGTGGTCGCAATGGCGCCGGCGACCGCAGCCGCGATCAGGCGGCGCCAGCAGCGTCCTGTCGAGGAGCTGGGCTTGCGGGAGGATGAGGTTTCGACTGCCATCGGAGATGCCTTGAAGCCGGCGTTCTACCAGTTGGAAGTACCGCAAACAACACGGGTTTTGGCCGATGCCGCGGTCCGGTCGGATTGCCGTGCCATTCAAACGACCCTATCCTGCGGCATTGTGGTTTGCTCAAACAAAATCCCCGAAACAAGGCGGAATAGCGATGCCATCGACGCGTACTGTTTCCGCCAACGGGATCGATATCTTTCTGCGCGAGCAAGGCCAGGGTCCGCTCGTCGTGCTTTGCCATGGCTGGCCGGAATTATCCTATTCCTGGCGGCACCAGATTCCCGCGATCGCGGCGGCCGGCTTCCGGGTTGCCGCGCCGGATATGCGCGGTTTCGGGCAGACCAGCGCGCCTGCCGACATCGGCGCCTACACCATTTTCGACACTGTCGGAGATATGGTCGCGCTGGTCGAAGCACTCGGCGAAAAGCAGGCGGTCATCATCGGCCACGACTGGGGCGCGCCGGTCGCCTGGCATGCGGCGCTGTTCCGGCCCGATGTCTTCACAGCCGTTGCCGGCCTGAGTGTGCCCCCGCCCCTTCGGGGGCGCAGCCGGCCGCTCGATACCTTGCGCGAGGGCGGCATCACCAATTTCTACTGGCAGTACTTCCAGACGCCCGGCGTCGCTGAGGCCGAGTTCGAGCGCGACGTCAATTTGTCGATGCGAACCCTGCTGGGACGCGGATTTTCCGATCCCTCGGCTTCGATGTTCATCGAGGACGGCAAGGGATTTCTCCGCAATCCGCGCGCCGATCTGCCGTTGCCGGGTTGGCTCAGCGAGGCGGACCTCGTCTATTTCAGCGAGGCCTACCGGAAATCCGGCTTCCGCGGCGGACTGAACTGGTACCGCAACATCGATCGCAACTGGGAACTGACCGCGCCGTGGCAGGGTGCGCAGATCCGTCAGCCGTCGCTGTTCATTGCGGGCTCGAGGGATTCCGTCATCACCGGGCTGATCGGCAACAAACGGGTGGCCGATATGGAACGGGTGCTGCCGAATCTGAGGCAGAAACTCATCATCGACGGCGCCGGCCACTGGATCCAGCAGGAACGCCCCGACGAGATCAACGCCGCCTTGATCGCCTTCCTCAAAGCGAATGCCACCTAGCCCAAGGATTTCCAGGATGTGGAGGGCTCAGTAGAGCCCGCGTCCGCTCAGCAATTCGCTGGGGCCGCGCGGGTCGACCGGCGCATAGGCGCTCACCGGCCTGACGCCGGGGGCATAGCGCGCGTCGTTTTCATAGGAAACGGCGCGAGGGTTTTCGACATAGCGTCCGGCTGGACGGGCGCGGCTCGAGGCGGACAGCTCGGAGGTCGCGTTGATCGACGCCAGATCCTGGGACGTATTGCCGAGGCTATAGGGCCGCCCCTCCGGCATCGGAACCTCGCCGCGGATCGCGCGGCTCGACGTTTCCGGAACGAACGGACGGGCCGAGGCGACCCGGACCAGCGACGGCGATGGCGCCGGCACGCCGGTGCGCAAGGTCGCTACCAGCTGACGGTCGTCGGAACCTTCGAGCGGCGCCCGGGCGACATATTCGACCCGCACGCGGGCCACGCCATTACCTTTGAATTCAAGTAGTTCGGCAGCTTTGTTCGAGACGTCTATGAGCCGGTTGCCATGGTATGGGCCACGGTCGTTGACCCGGACGATCAGCGATTTGCCGTTGGAGAGATTGGTCACCCGCGCATAGGACGGGATCGGCAGCGTCGGATGGGCGGCGGTCAGCGAGGTCATGTCGAACACTTCGCCATTGGCGGTCAACCGGCCGTGGAAATCGTCACCATACCAGGAGGCCATCCCCTCGGCGCGGTAGTTGGGGTCCTCCTCCGGCACGTACACCCGTCCCGCCACGGTATAGGGCTTGCCGACACGGTAGGTGCCGCCGCCCTTCGGCACGGGTTCACCCATCGCGACCACCCGGGGGCTACTGGAAACGCCGTATTTGGGATCGACCCGGCTGGCGAACTTGCCCGAGGAGGCGCAGTTGGCGAGGACGAAGCACGCAGCCACGGCAGCGGCGCTTCGCGCCACCCGTACCGCTCGATCTGACTGTCGAATCCCCATCCGCCCAAAATACCATCTCACCGGCCACGCGCCTACGTCACGGCGCCGCCGGTCATACGCCCCGATGCAGCCCACCTCCGCACCGAATAACAACGATATCGCATCCCGAACGCGGCGGAAATGGGGTGAGCGCCGAGGTGGTGAATCAATGGTTGCTGGGGGCCAGCCGGTGGGTTTTTCGGGGTTTTTGCGGAGGCGAGCCCTCACCCGTAGCCATCGCATGCTCGTCCGCAGTGCGCCGTTAACGAATCTGTTGTGCGAAAGCATCACTCCGGCCCGATTTTCGATTCCGGCAAGGAATCCTTTTGACTGTGCGCGGTGCCGTGTCGTTGTGTCAGGGCCGGGGGCGCAAGGATATTTGCGATGATTGAGACGGTTACAGCGTGTTTGGGTTTGTTCAGCGCGGGCATTTTCCTGGCCCATGCCTTCGAGGGTTTTCGCTCGAGGGCCTGAAGCCTGCGAGTGCCGCAGCACCTCTTTCAGGGAAGCCGATTCCGAAAGTTTTAATTAATTCGGGCGAGCATCGAAAGTGGCAGGTGTAACATGCGCAATCATGACTTGGTCTCCGACGGGTTCCTAGCGCTGACAGCGGCCGGCTTTGCACTGCTGTGCTCCAGTCTACTCGCTTTCGCGTTCGCTTAGTCCGGCTGCCTCGTTCAGAATTCCCGGACTCAGCGCCATCCGGCGCATCGACAAATCGAGCGCCGTCCGACCGGCCCGTTCGACCGGCAATTGATACTTTCCCCGGGCGCATGCCCCTGCTAAGTCGCTGATCTCTACGGATGGAAGGGTGGCCGAGTGGTTTAAGGCACCGGTCTTGAAAACCGGCGTGCCTGCAAGGGTACCGTGGGTTCGAATCCCACCCCTTCCGCCAGTATGTTGTTCTCCCTTGTTCGCCATTGTTCGGAATCCACAGCAAAGTCAGGGCTTTCCTCCGGATCGCTGTACTTATTTGTTCTCCGGTGTTCTCCCTAATCAAAGCTTTGACCGTGGTTTTTGACCGTGAGTTTGGCGGACGGTTTGATCGGAGGAACAACATGGCTGGAAAGCTTAAGCCCCTCGAAGTCGCCCGCCTCGTCACGCCTGGGAAGCACCCCGACGGCGATGGCCTCTATCTCGTTGTCGCGGGGCCGACGTCGCGCAACTGGACCTATCGATACTGGATCGGCGGCAAGGAACGCTGGCACGGCTTGGGCTCGCTCAAGGACGTGTCGCTGAGCGAGGCACGTCTCAAACG
>JBAQER010000194.1:0-7111 GCA_049286845.1 Bradyrhizobium sp. | reverse complement strand
GGCGGTATCTACAACTTCGTCACCAAGCGGGGCGACTGCCGCGGCAACAATTCGAAGATCTCCTGGACCCAGGTCGAGACCGGCTCCGCCATCACCTGGAAATATCCGAGCTGCATCCTGCGCGGCGATAATTCGCGGGGCGAGTTCTATTCGATCGCGATCTCGAACGGCCACCAGCAGGTCGATTCCGGCACCAAGATGATTCATCTCGGCAAGAACACGACCAGCCGGATCATCTCCAAGGGCATCGCCGCCGGCGTGTCGCAGAACACCTATCGGGGACTTGTGACCGCGCACCGCAAAGCCACCGGCGCGCGTAATTTTACAGCGTGTGATTCCTTGTTGATTGGCGACAAATGCGGCGCGCACACCGTGCCCTATATCGAGGCGAAGAATTCCTCGGCGCTGTTCGAGCACGAAGCTACCACGTCCAAGATCTCCGAGGATGTGCTGTTCTACTGCGTGCAACGCGGGCTGAGCCAGGAAGAAGCCGTCGGCCTCGTGGTGAATGGCTTTGTGAAAGACGTCCTGCAGCAACTGCCGATGGAATTCGCGGTGGAAGCGCAGAAGCTGATCTCGATCAGCCTCGAAGGGTCGGTTGGATAGCGAGCGCCTCATCCTGAGGAGGCCGCGCGGGCGGCCGTCTCGAAGGGTGAGGGGAAGGATTGGCGGCCACGTCCTTCGAGACGCGCCTGCGGCGCTCCTCAGGACGAGGAAAACGAAAGAAAGACGGAACAACGTAATGTCACTACTCGAAGTCAAAAATCTGCAGGTTCGTGTGGACGAGCGCGAGATTCTCCACGGGCTGTCGCTGACGGTGAACCAGGGCGAAGTCCACGCCATCATGGGGCCGAACGGCTCCGGCAAGTCGACGCTGTCGCATGTGATCGCCGGCAAACCGGGCTATGAAGTCACCGGCGGCGAGATCCTGTTCAAGGGCGAGAACCTCTTGGAGATGTCGCCGGACGAGCGCGCCGCCAGGGGCGTGTTCCTGGCGTTCCAGTATCCGGTGGAAATCCCGGGCGTCGCCACCATGACCTTCCTGCGCACCGCGCTGAACGCCCAGCGCAAGGCGCGCGGCGAGAGTGAATATTCGACGCCGGATTTTCTGAAAAAAGTTCGCGAAGTCGCGAAGTCTCTCAACATACCGCAGGACATGCTGCGCCGTGGCGTCAATGTCGGCTTCTCCGGCGGCGAGAAGAAGCGCAACGAAGTGCTGCAAATGGCGCTGTTCGAGCCGAGCCTGTGCATCCTCGACGAGATGGATTCCGGGCTGGACATCGACGCGCTGCGCGTCGCAGCCGATGGCGTCAACGCGCTGCGTTCGCCGGATCGCGCGATGGTCGTGATCACCCACTACCAGCGGCTGCTCAACTACATCGTGCCTGATTTCGTGCACGTGATGTCCAGGGGCCGCGTCGTGAAGAGCGGCGGCAAGGAACTGGCGCTGGAGCTCGAGGCTTCCGGCTACGCGCAGTTCGAAGCCGCGGCCTGAACCTGAAGCGGATGTCGTAATGAACGTTGCATTGGCAAAGACCGAGACCGGACGCGCGCTGAGCGACAGCTTCGCGGTCGCGCGTGACCGGCTGCCCGGTGCGGGCAAGGTCGCAGATCGCAGGCGGCAGGCGTTCGAGGCCTACAAGCGCACCGGCCTGCCGCACCGCCGGATCGAGGACTGGAAATACACCGACCTGCGCGCGCTCATGCGCGAGGTGCTGCCGCTGGCTGGCGCACCGGACGCGGCTGCGCTGGGCCGCGCGGCCGCCGCGCTGAAACTGCACGCGATCGAGGGCACGCGCCGGCTGGTGCTGGTGGACGGCGTGTTTGCGCCAACGCTGTCGGAAACGGCCAATCCCGAACAAGGCCTCGCCATCCACACGCTGCGCGAGGCGCTGGAAGCCGGCGACGCGGCGCTGCAGGCGCAATTGTTCACGCCCGACAATTCCGATGCCATGGTGGCGCTGAACAGCGCGATGATGACCGACGGCCTCGTGATCGAGATCGCCGACGGCGCCGTGCTGACGCAGCCTCTCCATATTGTCCATATCGCCAGCGGTGCCGTGCCCGCGGCGATGTTCACCCGCTCGCTGCTCCGCCTCGGCAAGGCCGCCAGCGCGACGCTGGTGGAAAGCTACATCAGTGCCGATGGCGCCCAAGCCTATCAGGTCCATGACGCGCTGGTGCTGTCGATCGGCGACGGCGCGCGGCTCGACCATGTCCGCTTGGTCGAGGATGGCCGCGAGGCCTTCAACGTTTCCTCATCGGTGGTGCGGCTCGGCGCCCACGCCCATTTCAATACCTTCGGCATGACCTCCGGCTCCGGCGTCAGCCGCTACCAGGCCGTCATCGCCTTTGCCGGCGAGGGCTCGAAGGTCGAGACCAACGGCGTCAATCTGCTCAACGGCCGTCAGCACGCCGACACCACGCTGTTCATGGACCACGCGGTGCCGAATTGCGTCAGCCGCGAAATCTTTCGCGCCGTGGTCGACGACCGCGGCCATTCGGTGTTCCAGGGCCGCATCATCGTCCGCCCCGACGCGCAGAAGACCGACGCCAAAATGATGACGCGGGCGCTGTTGCTGTCGGACGAGGCCGAGGCCGACAACAAGCCGGAGCTGGAGATATTCGCCGACGACGTCACCTGCGGCCATGGCGCCGCCACCGGCGCGCTCGACGAGAGCCTCCTGTTTTACCTGCGCGCGCGGGGCTTGCCCGAGAAGGAGGCCCAGGCGCTGCTGATCCAGGCCTTCGTCGGCGAGGCGATCGAATCCATCGTCAATGACGGCCTGCGCGAACTCGCGATCTCGGCGGCGCAGCGCTGGCTGGAGGCACGGGGATGACCATGCATCCGGCAGTCGCAAACGGTTCATACGACGTCGCCCGGGTCCGGGAAGACTTTCCCGCGCTGGCGCTGAAGGTCTACGGCAAGCCGCTGGTCTATCTCGACAACGCCGCCTCGGCGCAGAAGCCGACCGCGGTGCTCGATCGCATGACGCGGGCCTACAAGAGCGAATACGCCAACGTGCATCGCGGGCTGCACTACCTCGCCAATGCGGCGACGGAAGCCTATGAGGGCGGCCGCGCCAAGGTCGCGAAATTCATCAATGCCGGGCGCAACGAAGAGGTCATCTTCACCCGCAACGCCACCGAGGCGATCAACCTCGTGGCGTCGTCCTGGGGCGAGCCGAATATCGGCGAGGGCGACGAAATCGTGCTCTCGATCATGGAGCACCATTCCAACATCGTGCCCTGGCATTTCCTGAGGGAGCGTCACGGCGCCGTCCTGAAATGGGCCGATGTCGACGACGAAGGCAATTTCCTGATCGACGAATTCGAAAAGCTGCTGGGCCCGCGCACCAAGCTGGTCGCGATCACGCAGATGTCGAATGCGCTCGGCACCATCGTTCCGGTCAAGGAGGTGGTGAAGCTCGCGCATAGCAGGGGCATCCCGGTCCTGGTCGACGGCAGCCAGGCCGCCGTGCACCTGGCGATCGACGTGCGCGATATCGACGCCGATTTCTACGTCTTCACCGGCCACAAGCTGTACGGCCCGACCGGCATCGGCGTGCTCTACGCCAAGCACGAGCACCTTGTTGCGATGCGGCCCTATAACGGTGGCGGCGAGATGATCCGCGAGGTCGCGCGGGACTGGGTCACCTATGGCGATCCGCCGCACAAGTTCGAGGCGGGCACGCCCGCCATCGTGGAATCGATCGGGCTGGGTGCCGCGATCGATTACGTCAATTCGATCGGCAAGGAGCGGATCGCCGCGCATGAGCACGATCTTTTGACCTATGCGGAAGCGAGGCTGCGCGAAATCAACTCGCTGCGGCTGATCGGCACCGCGCGCGGCAAGGGCCCGGTGATCTCGTTCGAGATGAAGGGCGCTCATCCCCACGACGTTGCCACCGTGATCGACCGCCAGGGCATCGCGGTGCGCGCCGGAACGCATTGCGCGATGCCGCTTTTAGAGCGGTTCAACGTCACGGCCACCTGCCGTGCCTCGTTCGGGATGTATAATACCCGTGAAGAAGTCGACCATCTGGCACAGGCGCTGATCAAGGCGCGGGAACTGTTTTCATGAGCGATACCATCGACGCCAAGAATCTGGAAGCCAAGACCAGCAACATGGAAACGAACTCGGCGCTGCCGCCGGAGGAGACCGAGCGGCTCGGCGGCGAGATCGTGGCCGCGCTGAAGACCGTGTTCGACCCGGAAATTCCGGCCGACATCTACGAGCTCGGCCTGATCTACAAGGTCGACATCAAGGACGACCGTTCCGTCGACGTCATGATGACGCTGACGACGCCGAATTGTCCGGCGGCGGGCGAATTGCCGCAGATGGTGGAGAACGCGGTCGCCAGCGTTCCCGGCGTCGGCGTGGTCAATGTCAATCTGGTCTGGGAGCCGGCATGGACGCCGGATCGCATGACCGACGAGGCGCGCCTCGTCCTCAATATGTGGTGATGCGTTACGTTAGTGGAGTTGGGCTTAAGCTTTTCACGAGAACGTGGCCCGGCATTGATCGGCGGCCA
This sequence comes from Bradyrhizobium sp., assembly GCA_049286845.1. Lineage (GTDB taxonomy): Bacteria > Pseudomonadota > Alphaproteobacteria > Rhizobiales > Xanthobacteraceae > Bradyrhizobium. The sequence goes on along the minus strand of JBAQER010000194.1, from coordinate 2,576 downwards.
GGAATGACCAAATGACCAACATGACACCCGCTTCAACGACACCGGCCTCCAAGCCGAAGCCGCGTCCCCGGCCGCAGGTCATGAAACTGACCGAGGCCGCCGCGCAGCGCATTACCGAACTTACCAGGCGCGCCGATTCCAAAATCGTCGGTCTTCGCGTCGGGATCAAGAACGGCGGCTGCGCCGGACAATCCTACACGGTCGAATACGCCCACGAGATCCGCCCCACCGACGAGGTTGTCGAGGACAAGGGCGTCAAGATCCTGGTCGATCCCAAGGCGGTGCTGTTCCTGCTCGGCACCGAGATGGACTACAAGGTCGACAAGATGTCGGCCCAGTTCATCTTCAACAATCCGAACCAGACCGGCGCCTGCGGTTGCGGCGAATCCGTGCAACTGACGCCCGCGAAGATCGTGGATGGCTAGATCCCGGTCCGGATCCAACCGAACGTCGTCCCGGCTTTGAGCCGGGACCCGCAACCACCGGCGCTGGTTTTTCGAAAAGCCGTCAGTTACCTTGCCTCGATGAAATGGCACGGCGTATGGGTCCCGGCGTTCGCCGGGACGACGCCAAGAGGCGTGAGCGGCAGCCCATGGACCGCGATTTCCTGATCGATCTGTTTTCGGATTTTGGCCCGGTCACCATCCGCCGGATGTTTTCGGGCTTCGGCATTTCCGCCGACGGCACCAACTTCGCGCTCGCGCTGCGGTCCGGCCTCTATTTCCGCGCTGACGAGGCGACGATACCGCAGTTCGAGGCCGAGGGGTCGACGCCGTTTCAGTACCAGACGCGGGCGAAGACCGTTACCGTCAACTCGTACTGGCAGTTGCCGGCGCGGCTGTTCGACGATTCGGAGGAGCTGAGCGTGTGGGCGAGGGCGGCCCTGGCGGCGGCGCAGCGCGCAGCCTTGCGCAAGCGCCCGAAACCGCGCAAGGCGGCGAAGAAGAAGCTTGTGGTCAAGAAGAAGGCTATTGCCAAAAAGAAGGCAGCATCAGCCGTCATCCCGGCCAAGCGCCCTTCGCGCGCGCGCCGGGCCCCATAACCACCGCCGTTGATTGTTGCAGAAGGCGTCTGCCAGCGTACCCGAACGTGAATGCACGGCGTATGGGTCCCCGCTTTCGCGGGACGACGAGCGGAGGATGTTCGCCTCACGCCACCTGGATGTGGCTCTGGGTCTCGGCGGCGTATTCCGGGTCGACTTCGCAGATCACGCGGTTGCGGCCATTGCGCTTGGCGGCGTAGAGGCAGGCATCGGCGCGTTCGATCAGCGCGTCGGTATCGTCGCCCGGCTTCAGCATGGAAACGCCGACCGAGATGGTGACGCGGCCGAGAATTTCGCCGGTGGATTTCTTCTTCAGTTCCTTCGCCATGATGGCGCGGCGGATGTGATCAGCGACCGTCAGCGCCTGGCGCAGCGCGGTGTTGGGCAGCACCACCGCGAATTCCTCGCCACCGTAGCGGGCGGTGATGTCCTGGCCCTTGATGGTCTGTTTCAGCGACATGCCGACCAGCCGCAGCACCTGATCGCCGGTGAGATGGCCATAGGAATCGTTGAACGATTTGAAGTGGTCGATATCGAACATCAGGAGCGAAAGCGGTTCGCCGCTGGCGATCGCGTTCTGGACCGCCGTCTCGATCGAGCGGTCGAAATATTTGCGGTTGCCGAGGCCGGTCAGGGGATCGGTCAGGCTCTCGGCCCTGATCGCCTCGAGGCTCTGCTGCAGGTTGCTGATTTCGTTCTTCGACAGCGACAGCCGGTCTTCCAGCGCCTTGTTGGTCTCGCGCATCTCGCGGGTGGATTTCACCAGCGATTCGACGATCACTTTGATCTGGTCGGGTTTCTGGGCGACCGAGAGCTTCTGGGCCGCACCCGTCAGGTTGTCGTCATAGCTCGCCGCCATGCCGAGTGCCTCGCCGATCAGCGTCATCACGTCGTCGATTTCGCCGATCACGCGCGATCCGACCTTGTCGATGCGGTCGGTGGTCTTGATCTGGGAAAGATAGGTCTCGTAGATCTGCTCGAGATCGGCCTCGGTCAGCTTGCCGTTGCGCGCCAGCGTCTCGTTGATGATCTTGTTGAGCGGGGAGTTATATCCGGTCGCGTAGACGTACCAGATTTCGTAGTTGCGGGGGACGGCGCTTTGCCGGAGGGATTTGATCTGGCCCAGCGCGACTTCGGCGAAGGCCATCGTGCGTTCATGTTCGTCGAGCACCTTAATCACAGGTCACGTCCCCACATGGCAGGCAGCGTTGCCCGCCATCCCGCAGCAATCAATAAATTATCGCCGGCAGGTTAATGGAGGAGAGTGAACGGCCGGTAAACGGGTTCCTACCGGCCTTTAACTGAAGTTCGGAACAAAAGTTTAGATCCGGGCGCGGACCGGTCGCAACAGGAATGCCGGAAGGTGCGAGTGATCAGCAGGTTCCGATGACGTGTCGCGTGGCGCCGGGGGCGCTTCGGGGCGGCCGATCGAAGGCGTGCGCGAGGGAGGCGGAGCCGACGGCGGCGTGAACGCCGCCACGGCGGCTTGCGGCTGCGGACCCGAACTGCGGCCGCCGCCTGAACGCCGCGGTTC
>JBAQER010000193.1:0-11110 GCA_049286845.1 Bradyrhizobium sp. | reverse complement strand
GTGCTGACATGCTCGCGCGGGCCGGCAGGCGGAATTTCGCTGATCGCGCTTTCGGAAGCGGCAATGCGCTCCGATGGCGTCGCCCGCCCGGTCGGCCGGGTGCCGGGTTCGAGCGGATGATCGGGCGGCAGATCCGGCGCAATCGCGGGGCGTTGCGGCTGCGCCGTATGCGGCTCGAGGATCTCGCTGATGGCGCGCGGCGGCACCGGCATGACAGGCGGCGCCGGCGGCTGCACGGCCTGGAATTCCCGCGCGGCGGCAGCAAAATGCTCCTGCGCCGCCGGATTGGGCAGTTCAGGCTTCGGCTGCTGCGGCATCGCCACGCGAGGTGCGACGGCCTCGTGCGGCGCCGGCATCTGCGGCTGCGGCTGCGGCGCAACCGGCTGCGCGCGAGCCGCGCGCAGGTCGCCCTCGATCATGGCCAGCCGGTCGACCACATGGCCGAGCGTGTTGTGGACGGCTTCGAGCGAATCCTGGGTGTGACGGTCGGTTTCGGACTGGCTGAAACGGATGTCCGACAGTTCGCGCTTGACCGCATCGATCAGGCCGCTGTCGACGGGCTGCGGCGCGCTGACGTTGCGGCTGCTGTTCTCGGCCAGCGCGGCGAAGTTCGCGTGCTGGGATTCGAGATGGCTCAGGATGTCCTGCAGCGCGTGCTCGACCCGGCCGAGATCGACGCTGGGGCGTTGATCGGCGGAGGCTTCGAGGCGCTCGAGCAAATAGGACACGCGCTGTTCGAGATGGGCGAAGGCGGAGGCGTTGTCGCTACCGACCGGCATGCGGTCGATGCGGTCGGACAATGCCCGCAGCGCGCCCTCGAGATGTTCGGTACTTTCGCTGGCGGCCGGCCGCTCGCGGCTTTCCAGCGTCGAGGTCAGCGCGGCGATGCGCTGTTCGAGGATCGCGAAGGAATCGCTGTTGCCTTCGCTGCGCGCGAGCTGGTCGACCTTCGACGACAGCATGTGCACGTCGTCGGAGAGCCGCGCCAGCGCGTCGTTGGAGGCGACATTGGAGACGATGGCGCGAAGGGCGGCGATGGCGCCTTCGAGCTGCTGAACGGTGGAGGGGTCGTCATTGGCGCGCAGGATCAGGTCGAGCTTGGCGCCGAGATTGCGAATCGCCTCGTCGTAGCCGGCCAGTTGCTCGGCCGGCGTCAGCGAGCGCAGCACTTCGCGGATTTCGCCGAGCGCGCGTTCGATGCCGGCCAGCGCCTGGCCGTCGGTGCTGCTCTGGCGGGTGTCGTCGATGCGGCGGGACAGCGAGCGGATTTCGTTCTCGATCGATTCGATCGCCCGCCGCGGCATCGCCTCGGTGATGGCGTGGCGGATATCGGCGAGTTCGCTGCGGAACGCGGCGATCGATTGCTCGATGCCGTCGGGCCGCTGCAGCGCTTCGATCTGGCTGGTGATCTTGAACAGATGCCGCTCGAGCGAAGAAAAATCCGGGCCCGCCGGCGCGGCCGGGGGCATCGGGGGTGCCACAGGCATTGCGGGCGCCATCGGCGGCAGCGGTCGCGGCGCGGGAGCATCGAGTTCGTTCTGGCGCGCCGCGATCTCCGCGATCGCAAAATCCATCGAGGCCGGGCTGAGCGGCGGCGAGGGTCGATAGACCTGGGCGGCCGCGCGCTCGATCATTTCGGCCTGGCGCTGCTTGTCCTGGATCTGGGTCTGTCTCGGCGCAGGGTTCGAGATCTGCGACAGCCGCGCGTCGAGACGCGAGATCGCGTCGTTCAGCTGCCTTGCGACGGCAGGCTCGGCGCGCGGGGCCTCGCCACGGGGTGCCTCGGGGCGCGGGCGCGAAATCTGCTCGATCTGCCGGGTGATCGAATCCAGCCGCTGATGGATATCGTCGACGGCGCGATTCTCGCGGCCGTAAGTCTGCTGCGGCTGATCGTGGGGGGTGCGGAAATTGGGCGGGGCGGAATCGCCGATAGTGGAATTCAGCCAGTCATTCAACGACATGCCGGCGCGGCGCGCAGCGGCCTCGGCCCTTTCGCGGACGGATGGATCGATGCCTTCAACACTCCACGATACGCGCGAATTCATGCTCTCGTCCGGTTCCGACTTCGGCGCGATATCTGCGCCTTCAGCCTCCCCGCGCGTCCCGAAAGAGAGTCAATCGAATTTCGCGCAGGTCGTCTGCCTCAGAACTCGACTTTTTCGCGTTACGGTAAATAACGGGTTAAGGAATGAGCCGGCCGGTCCGGAAAGTTGGCGGGCCGGTGAAATAGACCAGGCCGCGAGCCGCGGAAGCCGCCTGAGATCGGAACCTTTGGCGATGATGACCGGTGTTGCCGCGGCCGTCAGGACGCGACGATCATCCCTTGATTCCGCGCCGGCTGCCGCCGATCGGCGTGACGCTGTCACTGGTGGCGCTCGCCGGCAGGGTATCGAGCGCCTCTTCGCACCACTCTGCCACGGCGCGCTCGTAGCGAACTCCCATGCGAAGTCCGAGTAGCTTGCCGACATCTCCCGGTGGTGCAGTGCCGTCAGGGAAGCGTTTGTTGAGGATCCGCTCGTAGCGAGCAAAACGGTCGCGGTGGTATTCGAGTCGCGCCATGAGGTCGGCGCGCAATGGCTCGATGTCGACGCTGTCGAGCGCGTAGAGCCGCACCAGAAGATCGTCCTTGATCGAAGCCGGACTGCTCGGCCGCGCCCCCCAGTGCCGCAGCGCGGCTCGCCCTTCGGGCGTCAGGGTGTAGACGAGCTTGTTGGGTTTGCCCGACTGCACGACCTCGCGACCCTGAATGTGGCCGCGGTCGCGCAGCTTGGTGAGCTCGCGATAGATCTGCTGGTGGTTGGCTTTCCAGAAGAAACCGAGGGAATTGTCGAAGGTCTTGGCGAGCTCGTAGCCCGTCATCGGATGTTCCGTGAGGCATGCAAGGATTGCGTCGCCGAGTGCCACTACGCCAACCCTCCGTCCCTGACCGTCCGCAGATATTGACAATATGCATATAGGTGCATATGCGTCAACGCGCATAAGGACTGATTTCGGCGAAAACCCGCCGGATCGGATCAGGCACCCCGCCGGTCGCAGAACCGGTGGAGCGCCCCAAGGTCGAGTCCCTCGCGATCGCTGCGCCTTTGACCGAACAGGAGACGTCCGATGAGCATGATCGGCCTCGACAAGTGGTACGGCTACATGAAGTCCCACGATCGCGCGGCGCTGTGGGATCTGCTCCACCCCGATGCGGTGTTCGAGAGCCCCGTCGTGCATACGCCGCAGCGCGGGCGCGACATCACCTTCAAATATCTGTCGGGCGCGGAAAAGGTGCTGGGCGGTCCGGGCTTCGCCTATGTCGGCGAATGGCGCAGCGCTAACGGCGCGGTCCTCGAATTCGAAAAAGAGATCGAGGGCATCAGGATCAACGGCGTCGACATCATCACCTTTGCCGACGACGGCCGGATCACCCATTTCAAGGTAATGGTGCGTCCGCTCAAGGCGGTCAACCTGCTGCACCGGCTGATGGGGGAGCAACTGGCGAGCCAGTGACCCGAGCGTCGCAAGGTCGCAACCGCGGCCATGATAGGTGCTCCCTAAGAACTTCGGAACCGGGTAAGGTTTTTTCTGGAACTCAACGATTGCTGCGCTGCACGATCTCCCTTAAAGGGAGCCCGCCAGCCAGCCTGGAGAACGCGAATGCCGATCTACAAAGCCCCCGTGGAAGACGTCAGCTTCCTGCTCAACGACGTGTTCCAGATCGACCGCTACGACAATCTTCCGGGCTTCAGCGATGCTTCCGCCGATGTGCGGGAGGCGATCATGGGCGAGGCCGCGAAACTGGCCGAAGAAGTGCTGCAGCCGCTCAACCGCACGGGCGATCTCGAGGGCTGCACCCGCCACGACGACGGCCGGGTGTCCACACCGAAAGGCTTCAAGGAAGCGTTCAAGCAGGTCGCCGAAGGCGGCTGGCTGGGCCTGTCCGCGCCGGCTGAATATGGCGGGCAGGGCCTGCCGGTCACGCTGAGCCAGGTGGTCACCGAATTCCTGAGTTCAGCCAACATGGCGTTTTCGATGTATGGCGGCCTGACCATGGGCGCCGCCGCGGCGCTGCTGGTGCACGGCAAGCCCGAGCAGAAGAAGATGTTCCTGCCGAAGATGGTGGCGGGCGAGTGGACCGGCACCATGAACCTCACCGAGCCGCAATGCGGCACGGATCTCGGCCTGTTGCGCACCAAGGCCGTCAAGCAGGCCGACGGCAGCTACAAGATCACGGGCACCAAGATTTTCATCTCCTCCGGCGAGCACGATCTCGCCGACAACATCATCCATCTGGTGCTGGCGCGAATCGAAGGCGCACCTGGCGGCATCAAGGGCGTGTCGCTGTTCGTGGTGCCGAAGATACTGGTCAATGCCGACGGCTCACTCGGCGCGCGCAACGGCGTCACTTGCGGCTCGATCGAGCACAAGATGGGCATTCACGGCAATTCCACCTGCGTGATGAATTACGACGGCGCCACCGGCTGGCTGATCGGCGAGGAAAACAAGGGCATGCAGGGCATGTTCGTGATGATGAACGAGGCGCGGCTCGGCGTCGCGGTGCAGGGGCTGGCGCAATCCGAAGTCGCCTACCAGAACGCGGCGGCCTACGCCCGCGACCGGCTGCAGGGCCGCGCGCTGTCGGGCGCCAAGGCGCCGGACAAGCCGGCCGATCCGATCATCGTGCATCCCGACGTGCGCCGTACGCTATTGACCATCCGCGCCTTCAACGAGGCGGCACGCGCGATGGTGGTGTGGACCGCGCTGAAGAGCGACGTCGCCCACCGCTCCAGCGATCCCAAGGATCGCCAGGAGGCCGACGATCACATGGGACTGATGACGCCGATCATGAAGGGGGTCATGACCGATGTCGGATTTTCCAACGCGGTGCTGGCGCAGCAGATGTACGGCGGTCACGGCTATATCGCCGAGCACGGCATGGAGCAGTTCGTGCGCGATGCCCGCATCGCCATGCTCTATGAGGGCGCCAACGGCATTCAGGCGCTCGACCTCGTCGGCCGCAAGCTGCCGCGCGACGGCGGCCGCGCCGTGATGGCCTTCTTCGGCGAAGTCGCCGGCTTCGCCAAGGAGCACGGCGCTGACGAGGCCATGAAGCCCTTTGTCGCGCCGCTCGGCACCGCGCTCGGCCATCTGCAGCAGGCCACCACCTGGCTGATGCAGAATGCGATGATGAAGCCCGACAATGCCGGCGCCGCCGCCACCGACTACATGCAATTGTTCGGCCTCGTCACCTTCGCCTATATGTGGGCGCGGATGGCGAAGGTGACGCAGGACAAGATTGCGGGCAGCGGCGCCACGCCCTATCTGACCACCAAGCTCGTCACCGGCCGCTTCTTCATGGAGAGGATGCTGCCGGAAACCGCGCTGCATCTTGCGCGCATCCAGACCGGATGCGCGACCACCATGGAATTGGCGGCGGAAGCGTTCTGACCGAAAGAATCTTTCCGCGGTCCCTGATCGATCCGCGACAACTTCCAATTCGCCTATATATTATGATCCTCATACAAGGAGGGCGTCATGCCTGAGGCATATATCTACGATCACGTTCGCACGCCGCGCGGCCGCGGCAAGCCCGATGGCGCGCTGCATGAGGTGACGGCGCTGGCGCTGGCGACGGCGCCGTTGAAGGCCCTCAAGGAACGCAATAACCTCAAGAAGGACGTCGTCGACGACGTCATACTGGGTTGCGTCGATCCGGTCGGCGAGGCGGGTTCGGATATCGCGCGCTTCGCGGCGCTGAAGTCAGGTCTCGGTGAAGCCGTTCCCGGCATCCAGATCAGCCGGTTCTGCGCCTCGGGCCTCGATGCCGTGAATTTCGCGGCCGCCCAGATCATGAGCGGCCAGCATGAACTCACCATCGGCGGCGGCGCCGAATCGATGAGCCGCGTCGGCATCGGCGCCTCGGGCGGCGCCTGGCCGATGGACCCGTCGATGGCGGTGCCGGCCTACTTCATGCCGCAGGGCGTGTCGGCCGATCTGATCGCCACCAAGTACGGATTCTCGCGCGACGACGTCGACGCCTATGCGGTGCAGAGCCAGCAGCGCGCGGCGAAGGCCTGGGAGGAAGGTCGCTTCAAGAAATCGGTGGTGCCGGTCAAGGACATCAACGGCCTCACCATCCTCGACAAGGACGAACATATGCGCCCGACGACGACGATGCAGTCGCTCGGTCAGCTGCAGCCGTCATTCGTGGCGATGGGACAGATGGGCGGCTTCGATGCGGTGGCGATCCAGTCGCACCCTGAAATCGAGCGCATCAATTACGTCCACCACGCCGGCAATTCCTCGGGGATCGTCGATGGCGCCGGCGCAGTCCTGCTCGGCAGCAAGGAAGCGGGCGCGAAACACGGCCTGAAGGCGCGCGCGAAAATCCGCGCCTTCGCCAATATCGGCTCGGAGCCCGCGATGATGCTGACCGGTCCGGTCGACGTCACCGAGAAGCTGTTCGAACGCGCGGGGATGAAGAAATCGGACATCGATCTGTTCGAGCTGAACGAAGCCTTCGCCTCGGTGGTGCTGCGCTACATGCAGGCCTTCGACATCGACAACTCCAGGATCAACGTCAATGGCGGCGCGATCGCGCTCGGCCATCCGCTCGGCGCCACCGGCGCGATGATCCTGGGCACCGTGCTCGACGAACTCGAGCGCACCAACAAGTCGACCGCCCTGGTGACGTTGTGCATCGGCGGCGGCATGGGTACCGCGACCATCATCGAGCGGGTCTAACCGGTAGGGTGGGCAAAGGCGCGTTCGCGCCGTGCCCACCAAATTCAACGTGCAGCAGCAATGGTGGGCACGCTTCGCTTTGCCCACCCTACGACCAGAGACAACCGCCGCGCCTACAGGGGCTGTCGGCATCGAGGGAGCAGCCACATGGCCTTCAAGAATTTCAAGGTAGAGACCGACGCCGACGGCATTGTGCTGGTGACGTGGGACACCCCGGGCCGTTCGATGAACGTGCTCGACGAAACCTCGGTTGTCGAACTCGAGGAGATCGTGAAGCAGACCTCGGCCGACGCCGCGGTGAAGGGCGTCGTCATCACCTCGGGCAAGGAAGCGCTGTGCGCCGGCGCCGACCTGTCGATGCTCGAGGGCATGAGCCAGCAGTATGCCGGGATGCTGAAAAGCAAAGGCGAGGTCGCGGCCAACCAGATGCTGTTCGACCAGAGCCGCCGGTTCTCGCAGGTATTCCGCAACATCGAGACTTCCGGCAAGCCGTGGGTCGCCGCGATCAACGGGCTGGCGCTCGGCGGCGGCTTCGAACTGACGCTGTCCTGCCACTACCGCGTCGCCGCCGAAAATCCCAAGACCCGGCTCGGCCTGCCCGAGGTGAAGGTCGGCCTGTTCCCCGGCGCCGGCGGCACCCAGCGCGTGCCGCGCATCGTGCCGCCGCAGGATGCGATGCAGCTGCTGCTGAAGGGCGAGGCGATCAATCTCGCCAGGGCCAAGGCGCTGAACCTGATCCACGCCATCGTTCCCGCCGGCGAGATGATCAAGGCGGCCAAGGACTGGATCAAGGGCGGCGGCAAGGCGGTCGCGCCATGGGACGAGAAGGGTTTCAAGCTGCCCGGCGGCCCGGTCTACTCCAAGATGGGCATGCAGATGTTCCCGGCCGGCAACGCGATCTACCGCCGCGAGACCTTTGACAATTATCCGGCGGCGCGTGCCATCATGAGCTGCGTCTACGAAGGTCTGCAGTTGCCGATCGATGCGGCGTTACGCGTCGAATCCCGCTACTTCACCCAGGTCCTGCGCAGCAACGAAGCCGCGGCAATGATCCGCAGCCTGTTCCTGTCGATGCAGGAATTGAACAAGGGCGCGCGGCGTCCGCAGAACGTGCCGCCGACCAAGGTCAAGAAGCTCGCCGTGATCGGCGCGGGCTTCATGGGCGCCAGCGTCGGCTACGTCTCGGCTCGCGCCGGCATCGACGTGGTGCTGATCGACCGCGACCAGGAGAGCGCCGACAAGGGCAAGGGCCACGCCAAGGCCGTGATCGACGACCTGATCAAGAAGGGCCGCGCCAAGGAGAGCGACCGCGACGCCATTCTCGGCCGCATCAGCGCCACCGCCGACTACAATGTGCTGAAGGATTGCGATCTCGTCATTGAGGCGGTGTTCGAGGACAGGAAGGTAAAGGCGGAGACCTACGCCAAGGCCCAGCCGCTGCTGAAATCCGACGCGATCTTCGCCTCCAACACCTCGACGCTGCCGATCAATTCGCTGGCGGAGGAGTTCAAGGACCAGGGCAAGTTCATCGGCATTCACTTCTTCTCCCCGGTCGAGAAGATGATGCTGGTGGAAATCATCGTCGGCAAGAACACGGGCGACGTCGCGCTCGCAACCGCGCTGGATTACGTGCGGGTAATCGGCAAGACCCCGATCGTGGTCAACGACAGCAGAGGCTTCTTCGCCAACCGCTGCGTGCTGCGCTTCACCGCCGAAGGCCTGGAAATGCTGATGGAAGGCGTGCCGCCGGCGATGATCGAGAACACCGCCAAGATGGCCGGCATGCCGGTCGGGCCGCTGTCGCTGTCAGATGAAGTGGCGCTCGATCTCGTGCTCAAGATCATGAAGGCGACCGAGGCCGATCTCGGCGCCAACGCCATCGACCAGGCGCAGAAGAAGCTCTTGGTCGAAATGGTCGAGAAGCAGGGCCGCTTCGGCCGCAAGAACGGCAAGGGATTTTACGACTATCCCGAGAAGGGCAAGGGCCAGAAGAGCCTGTGGTCAGAGCTCTCCGGGTTGCAGCCGAAGCATCTCGATCCCGATACCCTCGACATCGAGGAATTGAAGCAGCGTTTCCTGGTGGTGCAGGCGGTGGAAGCCGCGCGCACCGTCGAGGATCACGTCATAACCGACATGCGCGAGGCCGACGTCGGCTCGATCCTCGGCTTCGGCTTCGCGCCGTTCACCGGCGGCACGCTGTCCTATATCGACTTCATGGGCACCAGGAAGTTCGTCGAACTCTGCCACAAGCTGGAAGCCAAATACGGCTCGCGCTTCACGCCGCCGAAACTGCTGGTCGAGATGGCGGCCAAGGGCGAGACCTTCTACGGACGCTTCCCGCCGAAGAAGCTGGCGGCCGCGTAAGATTGACTCGTCATTCCGGGATGGTGCATTAGCACCAGACCCGGAATCTCGAGATTCCGGGATCGATGCTTCGCGTCGCCCCGGAATGACGGAAAACAAAAAAGGGCCGGATCGTCGATCCGGCCCTTCGCTTTATTGCCAGTATCGAACGCTTACGCCGCCTTCATCAGGCCTTCCTTGGTGAGGGCTTCCTGGACCTTCGGGCGCGCGGCAACGCGGGCCTTGTAGGCGAGCAGGTTCGGCATCGCGGAGAGGTCGAACTTCATCCGGTCGGCCCAGGACAGCATGGTGAACAGGTAGCCGTCGGCGACGGTGAACTGCTTGCCCATCAGGTAGTCGTGGCCGGCCAGCACGCCGTCGAGGTACTTGAACTTGCCCATCACGCGGTCCTTGAAGAACGCTTTGGCGTCGTCGGCCAGAACCGGTGAGAACATCGGGCCGAAATTCTTGTGCAGTTCGGTGCCGACGAAGTTGAGCCACTCCAGGAGCTTGTACCGCTCGGCGCTGTCGCGGGCGGGGGCGAGGTTCTTGGCCGAAGCCTTGTCGGCGATCATCTGCACGATGACCGGGCCTTCGGTCACCAGATCGCCGTTGTCGAGCGCGAGCGCCGGGACCTGGCCCTTCGGATTGATTTTCAGGTAATCGTCGCCGTTCTCGAGCTTCTTGGCACGCAGATCGACCTTGACCAGATCGTAGGGAAGACCCGCTTCCAGCAGCGCGATATGGGGGGAGAGCGAACAGGCGCCGGGCGAATAGTACAGTTTCATCGGAATTTTCCTTCCCTTGAAGTATTGGCTATGCGAGACGGGGTGATTAAATGCATCTGCATGAAATAGTCAAGATTGATGCAGCTGCATTTATTGCGCTACACTCTGCGCTGACGCTATGGACCGGGCCATGAAACGCAAACCATCGACCGAGGCGACCGCCGCCTGGATCCGCCTGATGCGGGTCCAGAGCCGGGTGCTCGACGCCGTCGAGCAGGATTTGAAGAAGGCCGGCTTTCCGCCGCTGGCCTGGTACGACGCCCTGCTCGAACTGTCGCGCGCGCCGTCGGGCGAGATGCGCCCGGTCGAGCTGGAAAAGCAGATGCTGATCCCGCAATACTCGACCTCGCGGCTGATCGACCGGCTGGTGGACGAGGGCCTGGCGGCGCGCCGCGAATGCAAGATCGACAAGCGCGGCCAGTTCGTCGAGATCACCGAAGCCGGGCGCGAACTGCAGAAGAAGATGTGGAGCGCCTATTCGGCCGCGATCGAGAAATACGTCGGCTCGAAATTGTCCGATACGGATGCCGCCAAGCTCTGCGGTCTGCTCGACCGGCTGGGCTGCTCCTGCGGCGAGGCGCAGGCGCTCGCCGCGAGAGACGGTGCGCCCGCCCGATGATATCATTTTCACCTCAAGCTTCTCCGGACCGGTCGGTCCGCGGATGCCCCCGACACCGCGCGCATTCGATCGAAGCGCCCTTCATCCGGAATCTTTATGGCGCGTGATCAGATCGATATGACACCGCTGCAATCGCGCGACGAACTGGTTGCGTGGTTGTCGGCGGGCGTGAAGCCGAGTTCCGAGTTCCGGATCGGGACCGAACACGAGAAGACCCCGTTTACGCTCGAGGGCCATCATCCCGTGCCTTACGAAGGCGCGCACGGCATCGGCGCTCTCCTGGAGGGCATGCAGCTATTGCTCGGCTGGGAGCCGATTATGGAGCGCGGCAACATCATAGGCCTGTATGATGTCACCGGCGGCGGCGCGATTTCGCTGGAGCCCGGCGGGCAGTTCGAATTGTCCGGCGCGCCAGTCGAGACCGTGCACCAGACCCAGTCCGAATTGATGGCGCATCTGGCGCAGGTGCGCGAGATCGCAGCACCGCTCGGCATCGGTTTTCTCGGGCTCGGCATGACGCCGTCATGGTCGCGGGCGCAGATCCCCGTGATGCCCAAGGGCCGCTACAAGATCATGACCAACTACATGCCGACGGTCGGCCAGTACGGCCTCGACATGATGTACCGGACCTGCA